>NZ_JABULD010000683.1:0-30902 GCF_014060985.1 Pseudomonas sp. MD195_PC81_125 | reverse complement strand
GTACACAAAAACCTGTGGGAGCTGGCTTGCCAGCGATAGGGCTGGAACCGACAACGCAGATCAGTCCAGATGCGCCCAGGTCATCCGGAACGACGCCCCACCCCACACCGATTCCCCGACCTCGACCTGCCCGCCATGGGACTGCGACACCCGTCGCACCAACGCCAGGCCCAGCCCAAAGCCACCGGTACGCCGGTCGCGGCTGGCATCCAGTCGCGAGAACGGTTCGAAAATTTTCTCCCGGCCCTCCACTGGCACCCCCGGGCCATCGTCGTTGACCCGCACTTCGTAGTAATCGCCGCTGCGCACCAGCGTCACTTCGACTCGCTGCTCGGCATAACGAATGGCATTACGCAGCAGATTGATCACCGCCCGCGCCATGAACCGCGGCTCAATGCGCACGGTGTCGAGCCGGCAGTCACCAATCAGCAACTGCACCCCCGCCGCTTCCGCCTCCAGTGCAACGCTACCGACCACGCTGTCGAGCCAGTTGGCCGCTTGAATGTTTTCGCGCTTGATCACCGTCGCACCGCGTTCGAGGCTGGCGTAGGTCAGCAGTTCGGAGACCATTTCTTCCAGCTCGCCGAGGTCGGCGTACATGTCGGCGATCAGTTCGCGGTTCTGGTTGGCATCCGGCTGTTGCTTGAGTTGGTCGAGTTCAAACGACAGCCGTGCAATTGGCGTACGCAATTCGTGGGAGACCGCGTTGGTCAGCTCGCGCTGATTGGCGATCAGGCTCTCGATGCGCGCCGCCATCAGGTTGAAGTGTTCCGCCAGATCGCGGATGTTCGAGCGTTTCGACAGTTGAATGCGCACCGACAGATCGTTATCGCCAAAGCGCTCGGCGGCCAGACGCAGTTTTTCCAGATCGCGCCAGTGCGGGCGTACCCAGAAGAACAGGACGATGCCGATCAGCACCGCGAGCATCGCATAAGCCACCGCGATGTAGAACGGCATCAGGCTCGGCTCGGGCGGCAGCTTGATGCTGAGCAGTTGCGAGCCACCGTCGATGTTGCTGATGAACTGGGTGTAGTTGTCGCGGATCACCAACAGGTTTTGCGCCAGTTCGGCCTTCTCCTCGGTGCTGAGGTCCAGTTGATCGGCTTCGATCAGCTTCAGCGACAAGCCGTAGTGCGGGCGCAACGCTTCCAACTGCTGTTCTCGGGCCGCGCCTTGCTGATCGCGCATGTGCTCGACCAGTGACCACGCCTGCCCGCGCACCGCCTCACGGTTGTAGGCCTGCATCTGGTTGTCGAGCAACGCGTTGAAGGTGTGTTCGACAGTTTGCAGGGCCAGGACCAGGCCCACCGTCATCACCAGAAACAGCCCGAGGAATAACCGCAGCATCTACAGCTCCCACGCGAATGGATTGAACAGGTAACCCTTGCCCCACACGGTCTTGATGCACACCGGCTCACGGGGATTGTCCTTGAGTTTGTTGCGCAACTTGCTGATGTACACGTCGACGCTGCGATTGAGCCCGTCGAAGGCGATACCGCGCATGCGGTTGAGAATGTCATCGCGGGACAGGGTTTTGCCGGCGGCGCTGGCCAGCAGCCACAGCAGCTCGAATTCCATGGTGGTCATTTCGATGATCTCGCCAGCCAGCCGCACTTCGCGGCAGCTGCGGTCGATGCTCAAGCGGCCGAATTCCAGCGCACTGACCACGCCGGCCTCCGGCATCTGCCGACGCTGCAAGGCGCGTAGCCGGGCGAGTAATACCGGCGGCTTGATCGGCTTGATCACGTAATCGTCGGCGCCGGATTCCAGGCCGAGAATGTGGTCGAGGTCGTCTTCCTTGGCGGTGAGGATGACAATCGGCGTGTCCGACACGCTGCGAATTTCCCGGCACACGTGCAGCCCGCTCTGCCCCGGCAGCATCAGATCAAGCACCACCACTTTGGGCTGGAATTCGAGAAACGCGGCCACTGCCAGATCACCGCGATGCACCGCGCGCACCTCGTAGCCATGCTGCTCGAGAAAGTGCGCAATCAGCGTGGCCAGACGTTCATCGTCTTCGACCAGCAGGACTTTGCCAAAACCCAGGTTATCCATAACGACCGTCTGCCAACCCATGTGTGAAATGGTCGACAGTATGGCGGCAATCGTTCGCAAGGCGTTGTTTCGGGCAACAAAAACAGGCCGCAGGGGCCGGTTTTCGGTGATATTTCATACTCTTAAGAGTTTTTAACAAGTAGGAGCTGCCGAAGGTGCGATCTTTTGATTTTTTGAAACAAGATCAACAGATCGCAGCCTTCGGCAGCTCCTACATGATGGCAACTCAATTAATTAAATTGCACACAATTTAATTGCTCGCTATGTTTGGCCTTTGCCGATAACCCGTGGAGCCGTCTCATGAGCGACAACCTGCTGAATATTCCTGTCACCACCATCAAGGGTGAGCAAAAGACCCTGGCCGATTTCGCCGGCAAGGCCGTTCTGGTGGTCAATACCGCCAGCAAATGCGGCTTCACCCCGCAATACAAAGGCCTGGAAGAGCTGTGGCAGACCTACAAGGATCAGGGCCTGGTGGTGCTGGGGTTTCCGTGTAATCAGTTCGGCAAGCAGGAGCCAGGCAACGAGGGTGCGATCAGCGAGTTCTGCGAGCTGAATTACGGCGTGAGTTTCCCGCTGTTCAAGAAGATCGATGTCAACGGTTCTGATGCGCATCCACTGTTCGTGCAGTTGAAAAAACGCGCTCCGGGTCTGCTTGGCTCCGAGGGCATCAAGTGGAATTTCACCAAGTTCCTGATCGGCAAGGATGGGCAACTGGTCAAGCGTTTTGCCCCGACCACCAAGCCGCAGGACATCAGCGGCGAGATCGAAGCCCTGCTCAAATGAACAGCCTGCCCGACGATTCGCTGAAGCTCGACAGTCAGTTGTGCTTCAAGTTGTATGCCGCGTCCCGGGCGGTGATTCGCGCTTACAAGCCGATGCTCGATCAGCTCGGCCTGACGTACCCGCAGTACCTGGTGATGCTGGTGCTGTGGGAGTGGCAGGACAGAGCGCCGGAGCAACCGACGGTCAAGGCCCTGGGCGAGCGTCTGGCGCTGGACTCCGGCACTCTGACGCCGTTGCTCAAGCGGCTTGAGCAATTGCAGTGGGTGCAGCGCCAGCGTTCTGCGCGTGACGAGCGTGAAGTGCATCTAAGCCTGACCACCCAGGGCCAGGCGTTGCGCGAGCAGGTCGGGCCGCTCAAGGCCCGATTGTTGTGCGACAGCGGCGTGGATCTTGAACGGCTCAACGATTTGCGTAACGGTCTCGATCACTTGCTGGGGCAGATCAAAGCGCTGACGTAGTCGGAATCCACTGATCGAGCAGGGTCGCCAGCTCTTCGCGGCGGAACGGCTTGGCCAGGTAATCGCTCATGCCGGCGGCACGGCAGCGTTCGCGCTCTTCCGACATGGCGTTGGCGGTCAGCGCGACGATCGGCAGATGCGGCCAGCGCCCGCTCTGGCGAATCTGCCGGCTCGCCTCGTAGCCGTCCATCACCGGCATGTTGCAGTCCATCAGCACCAGGTCGAACTCATCGTGCTCCAGTTGATCCAGCGCTTCGGCACCGTGGGCGGCGACCACCACGTCGCAACCGAGCTTGCCGAGCATGCCTTTGGCCACCAACTGGTTGACCGGATTGTCCTCCACCAGCAGCACGCGTCCGCGGCGTTGAACCGGCTGGCTTTCGTGCTGCGCATCGTTGTTCGTGGTGATGTCTGCCAGCAGAATGCGCCGCAGGATCTGATACAGCGCGTTGCGTGCCAGTGGTCGGGCCTGTTGCTGCAATGGCGCCAGCGCTGCGGCCTCTTCGCTGGGCATGAAGCTGCCATAAGCGGTCACCACCAGGATCGGCGCGCTAAGGGTCGGGCGCAGACTGAACAGGCATTCCGGGCAATCGGTGATCAGCAGATCGGGTGACAGGCCCAGCAGCGGGTCGTCCATGGTGCGCTGTTCGTAAGTCACGCCCCACACCGGCAACAGCATCTTGAGCAGTTCGGCGAGGCCGCTGCTGGCCGCGGTGATCGCCAATACCTTGCCGTGCAGCGGTGGCGGCATGATCGCCCGGGTATGGCACGGCAGCGGCAGGTCGGCACAGAACTGACTGCCGAAACCGGCCTCGGAACTGATGGTCAGCCGACCCTGCATGGCTTCACAGAGGTTGTAGGTCAGCGCGAGGCCGAGACCGGTGCCGCCGTACTGCCGGGTGATACCGGCGCCCGCCTGGGTGAACGGCTGGAAGATTTTCACCTGGGCCTCCTGGGCGATGCCGATACCGGTGTCGCAGACTTCAATGCGCACCCCGTCGCCATGGGCCGACAGGCGCACATCAACCCGACCGAAGCGGGTGAACTTCAGGGCATTGGACAACAGGTTGCTGACGATCTGCCGCACCCGGGTCGGGTCTCCCAGCACCAGAGCGGGGAAGTGCGGATCGATCAGGCAGGTCAGTTCGACGCTCGGCGCGGCGTTCTGCGACAGCAGGTTGGCGGTATCCTCGATCAGCGAGCCGAGGTCGAACGGGATGTGCTCGAGCTCCAGTTGTCCGGCATCGAACTTGGACAGGTCGAGAATATCGTTGAGCAGCTCCACCAGCACCTTGCCCGAGTCATGGGCAATTGACAGCTGTTGCTGTTGTTCGGCATTCAGCGGGCCGTCAAGGGACAGGGCGATCATGCCCAGCAGACCGTTGAGCGGGGTGCGGATCTCGTGACTCATGTTGGCAAGGAACGCCGAGCGTGCTTCGGCCATGTCCAGTGCGGTGCTGCGGGCGATCTCCAGTTCTTCGTTGGACTGGCTGAGCCGGGTGTTGATCGCCTTGAGCTCGGCGGTGCGGGCCGAAACGATGTGCTCCAGCTGCCCGAGGTAGTCGGTCAGGCGGTTTTCGGCGTTGCGGCGCTGCTGGATTTCCGTGGCGATGTTTTCGAACTGCTGGTTGGCGACTTTGACCAGCACGCCGATCTCGTCATTGGCGTGTCCGGCCGGGCATTCCAGCGTTGTCGGTTCTGCACTGCGTGCGTCGCGCGCACTGAGTTCACGAATCAGCCGTACCAGTGGCTTGGTCAGCATCACGTAGAACAACGCCAGCAGGATCCCGGTGAGGATCAGGCTGCGGGCAAACCCGTTGAGCAGAGTGACTTCGGCGCGGCGCAGGAAACGGCTGCCGAACGCGTACGTGTCGACTTCAAGGCTGAGGATGCCCAATGATTCGTCAGGCAGGTGGTCGAGGTACAGACGGTCTTCGAACTGGCGTTTGGCGCCGAACAGGAAGTCGCTGATCACTCGATAGCCGCTTTGCAGCTCCGGGCGTTTGACGTTGGCCAGCACGTTGCCATTGTTGTCCGTCAGTTGCGCCGAGATGATCGCCGGCGAACGCAACAGCCCCAGGGTCAGTTCCTGCGCCAGTTCCGCGTCGATGTTGTAGGCGATCCGCGATGCCGGATTGTGGCTGATTTCCAGCAAAGACAGGATTTCACGGTTGATGGAGGCGTCTTCGCTGGCATAATCGATGCCGATTTGCAGCAGGCTGAGCAGCGTGCCCAGAATGAACCCGACCAGCACAGTGAATCTGGCTTGCTTGTAAGACAGCCGGTGGGTGAATTTGATATCCATGGGGTGTTGAACCACTTCCGTTTCCCTTCGCTGCTCAAGCATAGTCGATCATGTATGGATACCGAGGTTCCCGAATCGCCTTGTAACAAGGCCTGAGCGGGGATTGAGATCTGTCTGTCGTCGCTGTATCGACATCATCACTGTGAACGTGCCCGAGGAGAAGACGTGGATTCCCGATTGAATGCTTTTCTTGAACGCGCCGAGTCGGTTCTGGCGCGGATCGAACCCTTGCTGCCGGCGCCACGTCCGCTGATCGACTGGAATACTTGCCTGGCCGCGCGCTGGCAGCGAGACGGGCGTAGCGGATACTTGCTGCCGCTGGACGTCAGCCTCGACATGCGCCTGTCCGACCTGATCGGTGTTGACCGTCAACTGGAGCAACTGGGCCGCAACACCCAGCAGTTTCTCGACGGCATGCCGGCCAACCATGCGCTGCTCTGGGGTTCGCGCGGTACCGGTAAATCCTCGCTGGTGCGCGCGCTGCTGGCTGAACACGCCAAGGCCGGCCTGCGGTTGATCGAGATCGAACGCGATCATCTGGCCGACCTGCCGCGCGTGGTCGAGCAGATCGGCAAACTGCCACAGCGCTTCGTGCTGTTTTGCGATGACCTGTCGTTCGAATCCGGCGAAGGCGATTACCGCGTGCTGAAAAGCGTGCTCGACGGCTCGCTCGAGCAGGCCCCGGACAACGTTCTGCTGTACGCCACTTCCAATCGCCGCCATCTGGTGCCGGAGAAGGAAAGCGACAACGAAAACTGGAAGCGTGTCGACGGCGAGCTGCATCCGAGTGAGGCGGTGGAAGACAAGATCGCCTTGTCGGACCGTTTCGGTCTGTGGCTGTCGTTTTATCCGTTTACCCAGGAACACTTCCTCAATGTCGTCGAACACTGGATCGGCCAGTTGGCCGCCAAGGCTGGCCTGAGCTGGCAGCGCGACGAACAACTGGACATTCTCGCCGTGCGCTGGGCCACCGGGCGCGGCAATCGCAACGGACGTTGCGCGTACCAATTCGCCCGTTACTGGGTGGGTCTGAAATTGCTGGAGCACAAGGCATGATTGATTTGCAACAAAGCGGCCAGGGCCTCGAAGGCTACGGCATGTTGGCCGCACAACTGGAATCGCTGCTGGCGGACGAGCGCGATTTCATCGCGAATGCCGCGCAGTTTTCGGCGTTTCTGTTCAACCAGCTCGATGACTTGAACTGGGCGGGTTTCTACCTCAATCGCAATGAAGAGCTGGTGCTCGGTCCGTTCCAGGGCCAGATCGCTTGCGTGCGCATTCCGTTCGGGCGCGGCGTGTGTGGCGCCGCGGCGGCCAGTCTGCAGACTCAGCGTGTCGAGGATGTGCATGCCTTTCCCGGGCATATCGCTTGCGACAGCGCTTCCAACAGCGAGTTGGTAGTGCCGCTGGTCAAGGACGGTCGGTTGATCGGCGTACTCGATCTCGACAGCCCGAAACTGGCGCGTTTTGGCACCGACGATCAGGCAGGTATCGAGCAATTGGCGGCGATCTTCCTGCGTCTGACCGACTGCTGATCAGGCACTCAGGCCAGCCTTGCGCAGCAGGCTGGCCGGATCCACCGCATCGATCTGGCGCGGATCGAGAAACCGCGCAGCGTATTGCATGTAAACCCCGTCATTGATGAACAGCGCGAACAGCTCGGCGTCGATGTGCGCCTCGCGGCACATGGTGGCCATGATCGCCAAGGCCTCGCTCAGGGTTTTGGCTTTCTTGTACGGCCGATCCGCAGCCGTCAGCGCCTCGAAAATATCGGCAATCGCCATCATCCGTGCCGGCAGGCTCATGTCTTCGCGTTTCAGGCGCTTTGGATAGCCGCTGCCGTCCATTTTTTCGTGATGCCCGCCGGCGATTTCCGCGACGCTGTCCAGGTGCCCGGGGAAGGGCAGGTGGCTGAGCATCAGGATCGTCTGCACCATGTGGTGATTGATGATGTAGCGCTCTTCGCGGGTCAGGGTGCCCCGGGCAATGCTCAGGTTGTAGAGTTCGCCGCGATTGTATTTGTAACGCGGCACATCCAGTTTGAACCCCCACGGATTGTCTTCCGGAATCAGTTCACTCTCGGCGCGTTCGATCAGGTGTTCGGGCTTGTCCGCCAGCAGTGGCTCGCTGACTGGCAGCGTTGGCGCGGGCGTTTGCGCCTGACGGCGGTTTTCCTCCCATGACACCCCCAGGCGATCATCGAGGGTGCGCATCCAGCGCCGCTCGGCGATGTGCTCAAGGCGCTGCAGATCGGCGGGTGCCATGGCCTCGCCGCCCAGATTGCAGCGGGCAACAAAGGCAAAGTCATCGTCCAGTTGCGTCAGTGCGGCGTCACGCTGTTCGCTCAGTTGCGCCGCGTTGCCGCCGAGCGCCAGCGCCTGCCAATAACTGACCCAGGCATCGCGCTTGAGCACTTCGAAACGGGTGCGAATTTCGTGGATGCGATCGTTGAGGGTTTCCAGTTTGGTCGCCTTGTCGACGACATATTCGGGTGTGGTGACCTTGCCGCAATCGTGCAGCCAGGCCGCGATGTGCAGCGCTTCCCACTCGTCTTCGCTGGGTTGATAACGCTGAAATGCCGGTGCCTGGCTGGCGGCAGCGGCTTGCGCAAGCATCAAGGTCAATTCCGGCACACGCTGGCAGTGGCCGCCAGTGTAGGGGCTCTTGGCGTCGATGGCGCCGGCCAGTAACTGGATGAACGCATCGAGCAACTGCTTCTGTTTCGCTTGCAGACGCTGACTTTCAATACTCACCGCCGCCGCACCGGACACTGCTTGCAGGAAGGCAATGCGGTCCGGGCGCAGTTTTTCCAGATCCTGAGCGTTGCCGCTGTCGTTGATCAGCAGAATCAACAAGCCAATGGTCTCGTTGTGGCGGTTACGCAGGCGGATACCGATCAGGTGGATGCGCGGCGACTGCATGGCCAACAGGACGTTCTGCAAGTCTGCGGCCTGCTCGAAGCCGAGGCTGCTGACCACGTTGTCGGCGTGGATCAGTTGCTGAAACCACGCCGGGCCCTGATCTGCCAGCAGGTCCTGGCCGAGCACGTTGAACCCGCCCGGCTCCTGCGAAACACCGTCGATCACCAGTCCATAGGGTTCCATGCGGTTGCCGTCGCTTTCGCGCAGATAGATCAACCCTGCCTGGGCCTGGGCGATCTGCACCGTTTCGAACAGCACCCGTTGCAGCAGCGGGGCGAAGCGGGTTTCGGCGCTGAGGCTGTCGGTGATGCGGAAGAAGCTGGCGAGTGTGTCTTTCATGCGCGCCATCGACAGGCTCAACTGGTCGACCTCCAGCACCGGCGAGCGGCGGGTGACCGGAAAATTGAAATCGAAACTGCGGATCGCGTCGGCTTCCTTGACCAGCGCGTGCAACGGTTTGACCAGAATCCGCGAGATCAGCCAGCCCAGCGGCAGGCACAGCAGCAAGATCGCGAGGGTGATCAGCGCGCCTTGCCAGCGCATGCGGTAGGCGTCGGCCAGCAGTTCGTCCTCCGGCACCAGCAGGGCCATCTGCAAACCGTTCGGCCCACCTTCCTGCAGGTTGCTGCGGGCGACGATCCAGTGGCGCCCATTGACGTCGAGCCGTTTGCCCTGATGGTGGGGCGTGGACAGCAACGCGTGCAGGTTCGGGCTCAGGTCGGCGGCCTTGGCCAGGCGCGCGCTGCGGTCGTCGACAATCAGCCGGCGGCTATCGGGATAGGCCACCGCATTGCCATCGGCATCGAACAACACGATTTCGGTGGAGGGGGTGACGACATGCTTGAGCAAGGTGGCGGAAAGTGCTTCAAGGGTCAAATCGGCACCGATGACGGAGTCTGCGCTGCTGCGACGGGCGAGCGTGGTGCCCACATTGTGCGTGGAGAAAAATACATAGGGCTCGGTGGTGATCTGGTCACCCTGTTGCAGGGCGTTGATGTACCAGTTGCGGGTACGCGGGTCGTAGCGGTCGTCGGAATTGACGTCGCGCCCCACCGGCGCCAGTGTCTGATCGAAGAACAGTGACTGCGACGATACGGTGCCGCTGGCGTCGTGCTCGATGCTCCAGACCTGATAGACCGCGGTCGGCGGCGCCTTGAGCAGGGTTTTAAGGGCGTTGGTACGCAAGGGTCGAACCATGAAGAAGTCGCCGTTGCCGTACCCCATATACAGCGACGCGAGATCGTTGTTGTCCTTGAGTGACTGAGTGAACGGCTTGAGTAGCGCCAGACGCTGCTGCAGGTTCGAAGCGTCGGCTGCCTGATCGTTGGCCAGAAGGCTCAGCAGGTGCCGGATCGGTTCGTAAGTTGAATGCAGGTCCAGGCGCACGTCCTGTTCGATGCGATTGAACAGGTTTTCACTGCTCGACAGGATGATCCGGGTGGTCTGGCGATAATTGAACAACCCCAGCACAACGCCTGTCAGCAACAGCAGGAAGGTGAACATGACGCTGATGTGCACGTGCAACGGGAATCGGCGTTGATCCGGGCGCAGTGGGCTGGGCATTGCTGACTCTCCATTGAAGTAAACACACTGCTCAGCGTCCAAGCATAGTTAAGGCTCGCCCAGTGTGCCTTCTTCCAAAGGTTCCAGTTGTCGCTGCAATGCCTGCTCCAGTTCGACAATCGCTGCGTCGGTGGCCTCGGTGCAGCGCACGATGGTCGCCAGCGAGGTTGCCTGCAGGCAGGCTTGTTCCAGCGCATCGCAACAGGCGATCAGGCGCGAGGCCTGGGCGATCCGGGCGGCACCCTTGATCTTGTGTGCCACGACCGCCAAGGCTTCACGGTCATTGTGCGGGGCCAGGGCCAGAAGCTCCTCGCGATCCAGACGGCTACTCTTGAGCAGTTGCGTGAGCAGGCGCCGGGCTTGCTGCGGATTGCCACCGGTCAACTGATTCAGGCCCTGAAGATTGAACGCCGGCCCCGGCGCTGCCGGTCGCAACCCGTTGACCCAATGGTTCAGGGCGCTGAGGCTCAAGGGCTTGAACAGGCAGTCATTCATGCCAGCCTGTTTGCAGCGCTGCACCTCTTCGGGCTGAGCGTTGGCCGTGAAGCCCAGCACCGTACAAGGCGTGCGGCCAGTGCGCCGTTCCTGTTGGCGGATGGCCTCGGTCAGTTCATAGCCGTTCATCACTGGCATGTTGCAGTCGGCGATGACCAGGTCGAATTCGCCGGTCTGCCAGATTGCAAATGCGTTTCGCCCCTCTTCGGCAACACTGAAACGATGACCGAGGAATTCCAGCTGCTGGCACAGCAGCAGGCGATTGGCCGGATGGTCATCAACCACCAGAATGTTCAGCGGTGTCGCAGAGGGGGCGATTGGCTGCGCGGTTTTCGCGGCGGTGGCCTTGCACGGCAGCGTCTGCAACGGCAACGACAGGCAGACCTGGGTGCCGATCCCGGGCTGACTGCTCAGCTGCAGTTGACCGCCCATCATTTCACAGAGGTTACGGCTGATGACCAGCCCCAGTCCCGCACCACTTCGAGCCTGTTGCCGACCGCTGTCGGCCTGGGAAAACGGTTCGAACAGGCGTTGTTGATCTTCGGTGCTGATCCCGACTCCAGTGTCGTGAATGGTCAGTTGGATCAGGGAATACAGGCCCGCGTCATTGGGTCGTACGTCCAGCGCGATGCGCACCTGCCCGCGCTCGGTGAATTTGATGGCGTTGCTGATCAGGTTCGACAGGACTTGCTTGAAGCGCAACGGATCCAGCTCCACGTCGACGGCGAGTCCGGGAGGATTGACCGTCAGGGGCAAGGCGAGGTTTTTCTGACGGGCCAGGCCGTCGAAAATTCTGACCACTGACGCCACGGTTTCGACCAGATTGACCCGCTCGGGGCTCAGACTCAGGTGCCCGGACTCGATTCGTGCGATATCGAGGATGTCGCCGATCAGGCCCAACAGATCCTTGGCCGAACAGTAAGCGGTTTCGATGGATGAGCGATCCGGTGCCTGATCGCTCATGCGCTCGAGCGTCAGTTCGAGCATGCCGATGATGGCATTCATCGGCGTACGGATTTCGTGGCTCATGGTCGCCAGAAAGGTACTTTTGGCGCGATTGGCGTTGTCCGCCTGCTCCTTGGCCGTGCGCAGCTCATCGAACAATTGGCGACGTTCACTGATGTCGATCCAGCCACCGATGATCCCTTGTACTTCGCCGCTGGAGTCGCGGTACGGCAGGATCCAGTGATAGATCGTCAGGCGCCGGCCACCGATGTGCAGCGGACGGTCGAGCAGCAGCGGCGTCCCTTCGGCCACAACCCGTTGGTAATCCGCCTGGAAGGCCTGGGCTTCGAAGGCATTGCTCAGGGTGCCCTCCATGACACTCTTGCCGATCACGTCTTCGCGTTTGGCGTTGAAGGCTTCGAGATAGCTGTCGTTGCAGCTTTGCAGCAGACCCCGGCGGTCACGCACGTAGATCGGGTGAGGGGTGCCGTTGACCAGCGAGCGCATGAATTCGAACTGATCGTTGAGCGCGCGCTCGGCGGCCTGACGTTGCTTGATCTGGCGGCGCATGTAGGCGTTCCAGAGCAGTGACAGCAACAGCAACAGGCATGCCGCCCCGATCAGTTGGTAAAACAGGCGCTGGTATTGATGCCAGTTGCTTTGCGCGGCATTGGAGAAACCGCGCCAGCGGCTGTTGATGACGCCCAGTTCTTCGGGGCTGATGCTCAGCAGCGCTTTGTCGAGGATCGAGCTCAGCTCGCGGTTGTCACGCGCCGTGGCCAGCGAGAAGGCGGCCTGGCGAGTGCCCAGGGTCGTGGTGATCTGCAACTGATGTTCAAAGATCCGCGACGAGATCAGGTAATTGGCGATGACCAGTGAGGTGACCGCGCCATCGACCCTGCCTTCAGCGAGCAATGTCGCGGCGCCGAAGGTGTCCGAGGTTTCGGTCAGACGGATATCGGGAAACTCGCGGCGCAGATAATCGGTCATGGGGCTGCCTTGGGCAATCGCCAGGTATTTGCCCCTCAGCTGAGCCGGATGCGTCGGGCTGTCGGGGGGATTTTCGGGTCAGCAGGACAAAGGAGTTTTCCAGATAAGGGCGACTGAATTGCAGGGTTTTTTCCCGCTGCGGGCTGGGAAGCAGCGCCGCGATCAGATCGGCCCGATGCTGATTGATCTGCTCCACCATGTCGCCGTCGCTGCGGCTGCGCACCAGTTCGAAGCGCATGCCGGTGCGCAATCGCAGCAGCTCAAGCAGGTCTGCGGTAATGCCGCGCAGATTGCCATCGCTGTCGAAGAACGTCAGCGGGGCGAACGCTTCGTTCACCACCACACGCAGCACCGGATGCTGTTTGAGCCACTGCTCTTCATGATGGGTCAATTGCAGCTTCTGGTCGGTCAGCAGAATGTCGCTGCCGGCGCTCCAGCGCTTGGCGATGCTGTCCCGTTCACTGGTCGGTATGGCTTGTAGCACGGCGTTGATGATGGCCAGCAGTTGAGGGTTTTCGGCGTGTACGGCAAAACTGAAACCGTGGGCTTCCTGTTTGCCGAAATTGGCCATGCGGATGTTGTTGAGATAGCCCTTGTTGATCATGTAGTGGGTGGAAATGGTATCGCCCAGAAACACGTCGGCCTGATCAAACGCCACCGCGTTGATTGCGTTTTGATAGGACGGATAGGAGGTCAGGATGGCTTTCGGATACAGCGCCCGGACCTCGTCCTGGGGCAGATAGTGATAGACCATGCTCAGGCGTAGACCGGCCAGGCCCTGGGTGAGCGTGCGGGTTTCGTCCTCACGGGTGACCAGTACCGGCTGATCGATGGCGTAGGGCGTTGAAAGCAGGATATCCGCGTCACTGGCTTCGAAACCGTTGGCGGTACCGAGCATGTCGACCTGACCGGCTTTCAATGCGCGCAAGGCGGCTTCCCGTGAGGCAAAGCGCTGGACCCGCACTGGCAGTCCGCTGGCCTGTTCGAGGAGGCCGGCGTAATCAGCGGTAAATCCTTCGTAATCGCGACCGCTGGCCGTCATGTCGAACGGCGGATAATCCGGTGCGGAAGTGCCCAGTACCAGTTCGCTGCGAGTCTGCAGCCATTGTCGCTGCGCAGGCTCCAGTGTCACGGACAGTGCTTCATGACCCGAACGGCTGCGCAGCACATACTCTTGCGCCGTGATGAGGTCGGCATGGCTCTGAGTCGTCAGGCACAGGCTCGCGCACCAGAGGGCAAGATAGATCTTTAAACGACTGGGCATTCGGGCTCTCACACTAGTGCGTTGCGTTTGGCCATCTCGATAAGTTCCACCAGAGACCTGGCTTTCAGTTTCTGCATCAGGCGTTTTTTATAGGTGCTGACAGTCTTTGTTGCTGAGAAACATGCCTTTGGCAATTTCCTTGTTGGTGCGCCCTTGGGCAAATAACTGCAGAACCATGAGTTCCCGGTCATTGACGGACTTGAATAACTCCAGTTCGGCATAACGCACATCATCGCTGCGCACCGGATTCAATGCCTGGCTGGGGAAATAGTTGTAACCGGAAAGTACCGCCTTGATGGCGCTGACCAGTTCGCTCAAGTCTTCTTCCTTGCACACATAACCGGATGCGCCGGACTGCATGCAGCGAATGCCGAACAGGGTCGGGCATTGTGCAGTCAGCACCAGGGTCTTGAGGGGAGTCCCCATGGCGTTGAAACGGGCGAGGACTTCCAGGCCGTCGAGTTTGGGAATGCTGATATCAAGGATGATCAGGTCGGGCATGCATTCGCGGACCATCTGCATGGCATCGACCCCGTTATCGGTTTCGCCGACGACCTTGTAACCTTCATGCTCGAGCAGCATCCGAACGGCAAGCCGGATGACGGGGTGATCATCGACAATAAAAACGGAGTTCATAATCAAATCCCATACGTGCGCGAATAAAGCGCGCACCTTAGCTCAGATAAATGAGCGGCCGCATGAACTCCCACGGCTCTAGCAGCGATATAGGATAAGTCCTACACGCTAAAGGGAAATCGACTACGATCAAACTCAGTGTCGCGTAAGGAAGTGTTTAGGATATTTGTTTATCTGAATGTCTTAAGTTGCTCGTAGAGTATTGAACAAGCAGAGTTTGTCCGGTTTTTTTGAGTGTTAAACAAATGACACTTGGAAGTCACAAATATCGCGAACCGTAGCGCCGGTTCAATGGACCACGCGCTCAACCGGGCAGTCATGGCGACCCGGTGAGCGCAGTGTTCTGTCAGTGGCTGGAACGTCCGGTCATTTCCAGCGCCATGTCGCTGGCGTAGCTGTCGGTCATCCCGGCGATGAAGTCGATCATGCGCAGAAACGAAGTGTGCAACGGGCCATGGGGATCCGGCGCATTGTTGCCCAGCAGATCGAGGATGCGTCGGCTTTTGAACGACGGCGTGCGTCCGCCATGTTGCTCCAGCGCGGCGCCGCAGAACGCGTTGAGGAGGATTTCCAGGGTGGTGTAGGCGCCGATTTCATGCAGCGTCTTGCGCTTGTCCTGAAAAATCTTCTTGCGCGCAATGTCCTTGGCGTTCAGCACGCAGCGTTTGGCCGGGCCGTGCATGTGTTCCACCAGGTCGCCGTGCAGAGTGCCTGCCAGCAATGCGTCCTGTTGTTCGACGAACGCCCTGGCGGCGGCGTTGGTCAAGTGCTCGATGGCCTTGCCGCGCAGGATCGCCAGTTTGCGTCGACGCGAATCCTGCGGGCCGAGCTGGCGATAGGTTTCCGGCAGATCGTCTCCCACCAGGCCGAGCAGCAGCGATTCAACCTCCGCGTACTCCAGCAGTTCCATTTCCAGGCCGTCTTCGAGGTCGATCAGTGCATAACAGATGTCGTCAGCCGCTTCCATCAGGTACACCAGCGGATGCCGCGCCCAGCGTTGGTCTTCCAGTTGTGGCAGGCCGAGCTTGTGGGCGATCTGCTCCAGCAGTGGCAGTTCGCTCTGATAGCAGCCGAACTTGTGTTTCTTGTAGCCCAGCGAGTCGGCGTGACGTGCGGTCCACGGATACTTCAGATACGTGCCGAGGGTGGCGTAAGTGAGGCGGGTGCCACCGTCGAACTGGTGATACTCAAGCTGAGTCAGCACCCGAAAGCCCTGCGCGTTGCCTTCGAAATTGAGGAAGTCACCGCGCTCCGCTTCGCTCATGCCGTCCAGCCAGCCGCGCCCGGCGGCTTGCTGGAACCAGTGACGAATGGCGTCTTCACCGGAGTGGCCGAATGGCGGGTTGCCGATGTCATGGGCCAGGCAGGCCGATTGTACGACCATGCCCAGATCGCTCGGGTCGCACCAGTCGGGCAGGGCGCTGCGCAAGGTTTCGCCGACGCGCATGCCCAGCGAGCGGCCGACGCAGCTGACTTCCAGCGAGTGGGTCAGACGGGTGTGGATATGGTCGTTACTCGATACCGGATGCACCTGGGTCTTGCGCCCCAGACGGCGGAAGGCGCCGGAGAAGATGATGCGGTCGTGGTCTTTGTGGAACGGGCTGCGGCCCAGCTCTTGCGGGCTGTGCAGCGGTTTTCCAAGGCGTTCGCGGTTGAGCAGGGTCTGCCAATCCAAGGCTGGTTCTCTCCGTCGGTGACTGGGATGACTGTTGCCCTAGCTTCCCGGTTCAGGCTCGCACCTGCAAGCGGAACTACAGGCCCGCGGCATCGATATCGATCAGCAGCAGGCGCTCGCCGTTATCGAAGAACTGCCCGGCGGTCAGGCAATACTGGTTACTCGTGGCGTCGCGGTAGGTGCTGGACAGCGTCAGGCGACGTTCCTCCCAGCCTTCGGCCAGCAAATGATAGAAGTACGGGCGCCATGACCAGTTGTGGCCCAGGTAGCGGTTATCGGCGACCCAGCCGTTGTTGCGCCATTCAAGGTTAGGCGTGAGTTGGGTGCCATGCCGGTCGCATTGGTAGAACCGCAGCAACCACGGAAAGGCTTCCAGTTGCGGCAGCGCACTGAGCGGTGCGTGGGCCTGAGCCCAGGCTTGGAGAATCGCCATCAGTTCGCTGAGTTGTTGGCGCATTTGCATAAGGCGTCCGCGTTCGGCCAGTTTCTGCCGCACGTAACGCTGGCGCAATTCAGCGAAGCGCTGCACGAAGGCATCCGTTGGATAGAGCGCCTCCTGCGCCCGGGCGAACAGGAAACCCTGAACGTAGCGCGAACCGCATTCCAGGGCGAAATTGAGCTGTGCCTCGGTTTCCACGCCTTCGGCAATGATCCAGCAGCCGGTCTTCTCGGCCATCTGCGCCAGTGCCTTGACCACATCACTGCTCGGCCCGCCGAGTGCGGCAGCCTGGAACAGGCGCATGTCGAGTTTGAGGATGTCCGGCTGCAGGGCCAGCACCCGATCGAGCTGCGAATAACCGGCGCCGAAATCATCAATCGCAATCCGCGCTCCCGCGTCGCGATAACGCGCCACCACTTCGGCCAGACGCTGACTGTTGCCGCCCAGCTCAGTGATCTCGAACACGATGCGTTGCGGGTCGACGTCGTGTCGCAACATTTGCTTGAGGCTGGGCAGCGGCTGTTCGGCGCGCAGGCGACTGATCCAGCGTGGCGACATGTTCAGGCTGAGAAACCACTCCGAGGGGGCTTCATGCAGTCGGCTCAGGGCGTTGTCGCGGATCTGTCGGTCGAGGCGGCGCAGGGCGATGGCGGGTGTGCGCGGGTCGGCGAACAATGGCCCGACCGAGACCAGTTGGCCATCGGACTGGCGCAGGCGACCCAATGCTTCGACGCCTGCAATGCGCCCAGTGGCGGTATCGATGAAAGGTTGAAAGCAGGCGAGCGGTTGCCCGTCGATCACGGGGCCTCCTTAGTCGTTCTTGTTCTGGGTGAACCCCGCCGACCGGGTAGGCGCGCGGGATTGAACCTCCGGGTAAAGAGGTTCATCCCGCGGATATTGCAAGAATGCAGCCAGATGCGCCGGTTCAGCGTTTGCCCGAGCTCTGCATCACCAGTCTGATCAGCGGCCCGAGGCTGGTGCCCAGACGTATCAGTCGGGTCAGACCGCCGACGCCCCCGCTTTTTGCGCCCTTGCCGGTGATAAACCCCAGCAGGGTCACAGCGGCCACGCCCCATAGCGGCGCGTGCTTGATGCCGAAACCTGCTTGCAGGTTTTGCGTCATCCCGCGCATGCGCTGCAAGGGTTGCAGCACTTGCCCGGCTTCATGGCGGATTTCCTGCCGGTGCATTTCCATACGCAGGCGGATCAGTGCCTTGCGCATTTCCCGGCGCGAGCTGTTGTGTGGCAGTTCAGGCAAGCTCATGGCAACAGGCGCTCCCGATCGTTGGCCAACTCTTCCAGCGTGCCGTGGAAGGGCGAGGATTCATCGAAGACGGCTGCTTTGAGGCGTAGCCCACAGAAAGCGGCGGCCAAGGTGTAGAACACGCACAGGCCGATGATTGCCGCCAGGCGATAAGTGTCCCAGAACACGATCAGCACCAGCGTCGACAGACCGACCAGCAACAGCAGGGCAAACACCAGTGCCAGGCCTGCGAACAGCAACAGGCTGACGGTGCGTGCTTTCTGCTCCTGCAACTCGATGCCGAACAGTTCGACATGGCTGTGCAGCAAGCCGAGAACAGCGGCGCCCAGACGCCGCGTGGAGGATGAGGTGCCCGACCCCAGGCCGGATTCGCCGATCGACATGATCAGCGCCGAGTGGCCAGCAGGCCAATCAGAAAGCCCACTCCGGCAGCAATGCCCACCGACTGCCAGGGATTGGCCGACACGTAGTCTTCGGTCGCGGTGACGGCGGCCTGACCGCGATCGCGCAGGGTGTCTTCGGTCAGCTTCAGGGTTTCACGGGCGCGCAACAGGCTGTCGTGGATCTGCTCACGCAGCTCATCGGCCTGATCGCCCGCCAGCGTCGCGGTGTGTTCGAGCAACCGCTCGGTGTCGGCGACCAGAGTCTGGAAGTCGTTCATCAGGATTTCTTGAGCGGTCTTTGCCTTGATGCTGGCCATGGGTGGATCTCCGTAAGTGACGTCTGAAGCGTTCGAGTATGAGCCTTGCGCGAAGGTTCAGTACAAATGACTGGTACAGCTTTTGCTATGTCCTGGTGCGTTCTGCCGCGGTCGTGCGCTGTTGGCGGGCGTACATGCAGCAAAACCTTAACTCAAATAATCCTGGTCCGTGTCAGGACACCGACCTTGTGCGCCAAAGCGGTTCACTGCAGCGTCACTGCGGTGCCTGGCCGGGCGCAACTTGGTGCATGAATTGTCCGCGCGAACCGCTTTGGTGCCTTTCTAGCCTTCAGGTCTGCCTCTTTATGGAAAATCTGCAAAGCGCTGTGGACACGCTGGTCCACAGCTCCAACACGTTGTTCATTCTGATCGGTGCGGTGATGGCTGGCGATGCACGCCGGTTTCGCCTTCCTTGAAGTCGGCACGGTGCGCCAGAAAAATCAGGTCAATGCACTGTCCAAGATCCTCAGTGACTTTGCCGTTTCGACGCTGGCCTATTTCTTTATAGGCTATTGGATCTCCTATGGGGTGACCTTCATGCAGCCGGCGGCGGTGCTGAGCGCGGATCACGGTTACGGTCTGGTGAAGTTTTTTCTTCCTGCTGACCTTTGCCGCGGCGATTCCGGCGATCATCTCCGGCGGGATTGCCGAGCGTGCGCGATTCGTTCCGCAGTTGTGTGCGACAGCGCTGATCGTGGCGTTCATCTACCCGTTTTTCGAGGGCATGGTCTGGAACGGCAACTACGGTCTGCAAGCCTGGCTGACGGCGCGCTTTGGCGCGGCGTTCCATGATTTCGCCGGTTCCGTGGTGGTGCACGCCATGGGCGGCTGGCTGGCACTGGCGGCGGTTTTGCTGCTCGGTCCGCGCAACGGGCGTTATCGCGATGGGCGTCTGGTGGCGTTCGCGCCGTCGAGCATTCCGTTTCTGGCGCTGGGTTCGTGGATTCTCATCGTCGGCTGGTTCGGCTTCAACGTGATGAGCGCGCAGACCTTGCAGGGCGTCAGCGGTCTGGTGGCGGTCAACTCGTTGATGGCCATGGTCGGCGGCACCGTGGCGGCACTGATCGCCGGGCGCAATGACCCGGGCTTCCTGCACAACGGCCCGCTGGCCGGGCTGGTAGCCGTCTGCGCCGGTTCCGACCTGATGCATCCGGTAGGCGCGCTGGTAACCGGCGCACTGGCCGGTGCCTTGTTCGTCTGGTGCTTTACCGCCGCACAAGTCAAATGGCGCATCGACGACGTGCTCGGCGTATGGCCGTTGCACGGTCTGTGCGGCGTGTGGGGCGGGATCGCCTGCGGCATCTTCGGCCAGACTGCGGCTGGGGGGGCTTGGCGGGGTCAGCCTGATCAGTCAGTTGATCGGCAGCGCGCTGGGTGTGCTGGTCGCACTGATCGGCGGATTCGCCGTCTACGGCGTGATCAAGGCCTTGCACGGCCTGCGCCTGAGTCAGGAACAAGAGTATTACGGCGCCGACCTGTCGCTGCACAAGATCGGCGCGGTGAGCCAGGACTAGGCTTCCTCGTCTTCCGCGCCGGGATAGAAGCCGTGCAGCAGACGATAGCGATCAATGCGCACCTGATCGATTTGCTCCTGCACCTTATGCGCCGGCAGGCCGAGCATGACCAAGGCGTGGGAGGCGAGCATCAGGCTCGACTCCAATAGCTCCGGCACCACTTCGCTGGCGCCGGCGGCTTTGAGTTCAGCCCATTGGCTGTCGTCGCGGGTGCGCACCAGAATCGGTATCCGCGCATTGAGCCGGCGCGCTTCCTTGAGAATTTGCAGGCTGACATCGCTCTGATCCACGGCGATCACCAGCAGCCGGGCGCGCAACAGTCCGACGGCGGTCAGCAGGTCGCCGCGCGCAGAATCGCCGTAATGCACCTCGCTTTCGCCGGCTGCGGCTTCCTGCACTCGCACCGGATCGTTATCCAGCGCGATATAGGGCTGATTGGCATTGCGCATGAAGCGGCCGATGGATTGACCGACACGGCCGTAACCACAGATCACCACGTGTTGATCCAGCCCGGCATTGAGGGCGCTGATTTCCTCGATTTGCGCCTCCTGGTTCGGCTTGCGGTGCAGGCGCGCGGCCATTTGCGGCGCGGCGCGCAATAGCAGAGGTGTCAGCAGCATCGAGCAGAAGGTTGCCGCCAGCAGCAGGGCGCCCAGCTCGGCAGGCAGCATCTGGTTTTGTTGCATTTGCGCCATTAAGGCGAAGCAGAATTCCCCACCCTGCGCCAGGGCCAGGCCGCTGCGCCAGGCGGTTTCGTGATCACTGCCGCGCCATTTCACCAAGAGCGCGACGACCGTGCCCTTGATCAGCATCAGGCCGAGGGTCAGGCCGAGAATCAACACACTGTGACTGACGAACAGTTGCAGGTCGATCAGCATGCCGATACTGACGAAAAACACCCCGAGCAGAATGTCGCGAAACGGCCGGATGTCGGCCTCGATCTGATGGCGGTAGTGGCTCTCGCCGAGCAGCATCCCGGCCAG
Organism: Pseudomonas sp. MD195_PC81_125; assembly: GCF_014060985.1. Classification (NCBI taxonomy): domain Bacteria; kingdom Pseudomonadati; phylum Pseudomonadota; class Gammaproteobacteria; order Pseudomonadales; family Pseudomonadaceae; genus Pseudomonas; species Pseudomonas sp. MD195_PC81_125. The sequence goes on along the minus strand of NZ_JABULD010000683.1, from coordinate 9,909 downwards.
AAATGCGCCAAGGGCAGGGGACAGGCCGAGCAGGTGCGTCAGCCATGCGGTCAACAGCACAATCACCAGCGCCAGCAGCACGAACAATTCCGCCGAACGCGAGGCCGCCACTTCATGAAACAGCCGTGGCAGCAACCAGCGGCTGGCCAGCAACAGACCGAAAAACAGCACCACGGTCTTCACCAATGTCAGGGGCAAGGCCCAGTACCAGGCTTGCGCGCTGCTTCCGGCGAACACTGGCACCAGGGTCAGCAACAACACCGCTACCACGTCCTGAAACAGCAAGACCCCGACTGCGTTCTGCCCGTGACTGCTGAACACTTCGCCCAGGCTACCCAATTCCTTGGTGACAATCGCCGTCGACGACAACGACAGCCCGGCGCCGAGCAACAGGGCCGGCGCCAACGGCATGCCCAACAGGATCAGCACCAGCCCGAGCAATCCGGTGCTGAGCACTACCTGCTGGCTGCCCAGGCGGAACACCACCTGGCGCAGCGCGATCATCTTCGACAGGGAAAACTCCAGGCCCAGCGAGAACAGCAGAAACACCACCCCCAGTTCGGCCACGTCCGGCAGATGTTCGCTCTCGTTGACCCAGTTGAAAGCAGTCGGTCCCACCATCAGGCCCACGCAGAGATAGCCCAGCACCGGCGGCAAGCGCAGGCGGCGGAACAGGGCAATCATCACCAGGGATGAGGCGAGGATGATCAACAGGTTGGCAAACACAAGGCACTCCGATGTCAGGCTCAGGCTTCTCAAGCGTAGAGGCAAAAAGCGCGGGAGCATCGCCTGATTGGCTTTTCCGAGGACTGATTTGCATCAGGGTTTTGCTTGTTTGCTGCGGTGCGCCGGCCATCTGGCAGCGCTGGCTCGACGGGTTTTCGAGGCGGGCCTAAAATGAATGCTCATTTTTTCGGTTGAGCGATCATGCCTCCTGAATGTCAGTTGTTCGGCACCTTGGGATGCCATCTGTGCGAGGTGGCAGAAGCCGAGTTGATGCCGTTTGTCGAGCACGGTTTGCTGGTGGAACTGGTGGATATTGCAGAGGATCAATCCTGGTATGAGTCTTACAGCCTGCGGATCCCTGTATTGCGCCGAGTGGATACTGGTGCAGAACTGAATTGGCCGTTCAGTGCCGATCAGGTGGTGGCATTCCTGCGCTGAGCGATTTGTCATCCGCTGGTCGCGAGCGACCATCGTCGCGTTGGCACTCTGCGGATTATTCGTTTACTGTATGCGCATACAGTAATTGGGTTGACCTGCTGCTTGTGAAGTCTTGAGCAGGTGAATCCGGCAGTCAGAGGGACGAACCGTGGTCAATGTCGAACAGTTGAAGAACAGCGTGAACCGGATGTCGGTTGACGTGGTGCGCGAGGCGGTCCTCGAGTTGCGCCTGGACGGGCTGGTCACGGAGGGCAAGACGCCATTCAACAAACTGCATTTCAACACCTGCTTTGCCGAGATCGAAGCGTTGTTCCAGCGTGCCGGTTATCACAAACAACTGGATGTGGTCGGTTATCAGGGGTTGTTGTACGCCTTGTATGACCCGGGACGCTGGGAGGCGGTCGATGTGTTGCGCTGGCTCAAGGAGTTCACCGAGGCGGCGGCACTCAAGTCGATTCCGGCCTGAGGCGGGCCGCGGATTCCGCACTAGGTTCGTTTCGCTCAGTGTTGGATAATGCCGGCCTGCATTGAGGGTTCGAATTTCCGTATGTCCACACCAACGTTTTCTGCTGCGCAGAATCAGGCCAGCACCCTTTACCTTCCTCCGGGGCCCTGGGCGACCGTCCTTGATTGCCTGTGTGAGCATTTCAGGGCGATCAGTCGCGAGCAATGGCTGGACCGGATTGTCCGGGGCCGGGTGCTGGACGGTCAGGGTCAGCCGATTGCGCTGGATCTGCCGTACAAGGAAGGGCTGCGCATTCACTACTTCCGTGAAGTGCCGGATGAAAAGCCGATTCCGGTGGTCGAGTCGATCCTCTATGCGGACGAGCATCTGGTAGTGGCGGACAAACCGCATTTTCTGCCAGTCACGCCCGCCGGTGAGTATGTCGAGCAGACGTTGCTGCGTCGTCTGATCCGCCGCCTCGATAACCCGCATCTGGTGCCATTGCACCGCATCGACCGGCACACCGCCGGGCTGGTGATCTTCTCGGCCAACCCACAAACCCGCTCGGCTTATCAGTCGCTGTTTCCGACCCGGCAGATCGATAAACGCTATGAGGCGATTGCCCGTGCGCTGCCGGAGCTGGAGTTTCCCCTGGTGCACAAAAGTCGCTTGATCGACGGCGAACCGTTCTTCCGCATGCAGGAAGGCCCGGGTCTGGCGAACACTGAAACGGCGGTGGAGGTCCGGGAAAAGAACGGTGATCTGTGGCGTTACGGCCTGTATCCGGTGACCGGCAAGAAGCATCAGTTGCGCGTGCACATGACTGCGCTGGGCGCGAGTATCTGCAACGATCCGTTTTATCCGCAGGTGTTGAAGGACGTTGAGGATGACTACGCCAATCCGCTCAAACTGCTGGCGCAGGGGCTGCGGTTTGTCGACCCGGTCACCGGTGAGAAGCGCGAGTTCGAGAGCCAGATCACCCTGCAGTGGTGACACCATTTACTTTTACGTACCCATGAAAAAGCCCGCATCAATGCGGGCTTTTCTGTATCCGGTGTCGACGTAAAGATTACAGCTCTTTAACGGTACGAACCTGATCCTTGTTGATGCGGGTCTCTTTGCCGTCCAGCTGCTTGAACTCGTAGAAGCCCGAATCTTCGTCATATTTCGGGGTGTCGACGGCCTGGATTTCGCGACCGTCATTCAAGGTGATCACTGTTGGCGACGAGCAACCAGCGAGCGTTGCCAGGCCCAGTGCGAGCATGAAAGTGGCGAGGGTCCGTTGAGTCATGAGTGTGTCTCCGAATGGGAATACTTTTGGTTACTGAGCTTGAGACGTATACAAGGCGTGAGAGTTCCTTGAATGCTGTCAGTCTGACACAGTGTTATGCGCATTTAACAGTTCGGGGGTATTCAGGTTGGCCAGTCGCGGGTCGTTGTCCGGGCATTGCAGGGCCGCTGCGCCGAGGCTGCGCATGACCCGGCCGGGGCTGCGTTCTCCGGCGTTCCAGGCGTTTTTGAATGCGGGCAACAGGGCCACCGGAATCACGCACAGCAGGGGCTCCCAATGGTCGTCATGGCGCAACATTAAAGGTTTGTCAGGAAACTGGCCGGCAGTTGCACGCATGTCGCGCAGCAGCGCTGCGTCGATGCGCGGCACATCGCAGGGCAAGACCAGCAGATGGGGCAAACGCGCAACTTCAAGCCCCGCGAGGATGCCGGCCAAGGGGCCTGGAAAGTCGTCTTCTTCATCACTCACCAGTTGGTCGGCGTAGGCAGCATAACGCTCGCGATTGCGATTGCAGGAGATGATCAGATCGTCAGTCAGCGGTCGTACCTTGCGCTGCAAATGCGCAATCAGCGGTTCACCCTGCCATTCCACCAACCCTTTGTCCTGGCCGCCCATGCGCTGGCCGCGTCCGCCTGCCAAGAGCAGAATGGAGCAGGGGAGCAATGGCGTATTCGGGATCATGGCAGCTCTCCAGCAGGGCGGCGAAAGAATCAAGCGCTGTGATATAACACCGGGCTGATTCTCCTACAACTGGACGAGCCTAATGAAAGCCAAGGCCGATGTACCTTTTGCACCGCTGAATATTGCGGTGCTGACTGTCAGCGATACCCGAACCCTGGACACCGACACCTCAGGCCAGGTCTTTGTCGACCGCCTGACTGCTGCCGGGCACCGTCTGGCCGAACGGGTCCTGCTCAAAGATGACCTGTACAAGATCCGCGCGCAAGTTGCCCACTGGATTGCCGAGGACGTGGTGCAGGTTGTATTGATTACCGGCGGCACCGGCTTCACCGGGCGTGACAGCACGCCTGAAGCCGTGGCTTGTCTGCTCGACAAGCAGGTTGACGGGTTTGGTGAGCTGTTCCGACAGATTTCGGTGGCTGATATCGGTACGTCAACCGTGCAATCGCGGGCACTGGCCGGTCTGGCCAATGGCACGCTGGTATGTTGCCTGCCAGGTTCGACCAATGCGGTGCGCACCGGGTGGGACGGCATTCTCGCCGAACAGCTGGATTCGCGGCATCGGCCGTGCAACTTCGTTCCTCACCTCAAACAGGCGGCGCCTTGTGAATCCCGTGGGTAAGCCGGGCAAGACCGGCAGCCTGATGCCCGTCGAGGAAGCGCTGGCTCGCCTGCTGCAAATGGCCGAGGCCACGCCGATTGTCGAGCGCGAGTTTTTGCCATTGGCGCAGGTCGAGGGGCGAGTGCTGGCCGAAGACCTGGTTTCGACGCTGGACCTGCCGCCTTGGCCAAACAGCGCCATGGATGGTTATGCCTTGAGGCTGGCGGATTGGACCGGCACACCGCTGCCGGTCAGCCAGAAAGTTTTCGCCGGTCAAGCGCCTGCCGCCTTGACGCCCGGCACCTGCGCGCGGATCTTCACCGGTGCGCCGGTGCCTGCTGGTGCCGACTGTGTGGAAATGCAGGAGAACGCCGAAGTCCAAGCCGACGGCAGTGTGCGCTTCGTCGAAATCATGAGCCTCGGCCAGAACATTCGTCCGCAAGGCCAGGAAACCACCGTGGGTGAGTTGATCCTGGCGGCAGGCACAAGGCTGGGACCGATCGAGCAAGGTCTCGCGGCATCGCTGGGATGTGACGGGCTGAATGTGGTACGCAAGGTCCGAGTGGCGGTGCTGTCCACCGGCGATGAACTGGTTGAGCCGGGCCAGCCGTTGGGGCCGGGGCAGATTTACAACAGTAATCGGGTGGTGTTGTGCAGTTGGTTGCAGCGATTGGGCTGTGAGGTGATCGATGCGGGCATTCTGCCGGACGATCTGGACACCACCCGAGCGCGGCTGGGGCGACTTGCAGGGTGTCGACCTGATTCTTTCAACCGGCGGGGTTTCGGTCGGGGAAGCAGATTTTCTGGGTGTTGCATTGAGGGAAGAGGGCGAGCTGGCACTGTGGAAACTGGCAATCAAGCCAGGAAAGCCGCTGACGTTCGGCCATTTTCGCAACGTGCCAGTGATTGGCCTGCCCGGTAACCCCGCTTCGACGCTGGTGACGTTTGCCTTGCTGACGCGACCTTACTTGCTGCGGCGTCAAGGTGTAAGAGCCGTTGTGCCGTTGAAGTTCAAGGTGCCAGCCGGTTTCGTCTGGCCTGTGGCCGGCCATCGGCGTGAATACCTGCGTGGTCGACTCGAGCAAGGACGGGCCATTATTTATCGTAACCAAAGCTCTGGTGTGTTGCGCAGTGCTGCCTGGGCGGATGGGCTGGTAGAAGTGCTGGAGGGTCGTACGCTCGTAGAAGGTGATGAAGTCGGGTTCATTCCCCTGAGCGACCTGCTCGACTGACTCTGATCTTCGCTGAGCCTGCCCTTGCAACTGCAGGCTCTTCGCCTGAAAGCGTCGAGCCTGCATTCCCCGGTCATTGGCTCATCAGTGTGACCAACTGATCGAAGCGGCTGTTGGCAACCCAACCCAACAGTCCCATTATCACTGCCGTTGCACCTGCCGAATAGGCGAGGCGGTGCTTGATTGTTCTTACATCTGCGCGGACTTCATCCATATCCCGGCGTATGTACTTGAGATGGGTTTCCAGTTCGGTCACGCGCGGTTCCATTTGTGCTTCTCCAGCGGTTCTGGCGCTCTTTTTGAAATCGGATTTGTGACTGCTGCGACTTTCGTTGAGAGGGGCAATCGGACGGGTTGAAACTCTGGCTTCATGGCTGGACATGGACATATCCGTCGGCTGTTTTCACTGTCAGCGCGCTGGCCTTTCCGTCATTCGAACTGTCACCAGTTCCGAGGGGGTATCCACTCATTCCCTGCACATCCTTGTGTTGTTAAAAAACGAAAATTGATACTGCCTGCACAAGGTGTATCAAGGATCGAGTCCGGTCAATTGAGCCGATTCCTTACCTGTTGTAAGAAAAAATACCGCTGTGTAGGACGTGACAGGCCGGGCGCTTGAATTAAATGGTGCTCCGATGGCTTTTTTGCCTGTGCCGGTGGTCAAGATGTTTTATACCGATTCAATTGTGGGGAGTGACCGTTATGAGTGAACGCAGGGCGCTGTTGATTCTGCATGGCAAGCAGGCACTCAATGAGGCGGTTCGCGCCGCTGTCGAAGCAAAACGCAAGCAGGGCTGGGAGTTGGCAGTACGCCTGACCTGGGAGGCCGGTGACGCTCAGCGTCTGGTCGCGGAAGCACTGGCGAGTGGCTATCGGACGATCATCGCCGGAGGCGGAGATGGCACGTTGCGCGATATCGCTGAAGCGCTTGCCGCGCATCCGGACGAGGCCAGTCTGGTGCTGTTGCCGCTAGGAACGGCTAACGATTTTTCTCGCGCGGCGGGGATCCCGCTGGAGCCGGCCGAAGCACTGGAAATGCTGGACGTGCCACCGCGCAAGATTGACCTGGGCGAAGTCGGTGGGCAGATTTTCCTGAACATGGCGACGGGTGGTTTTGGTAGCCAGGTCACGGCCAATACCTCTGAAGATCTGAAAAAAAGTGCTCGGCGGGGCGGCCTATCTGTTCACCGGTTTATCGCGTTTCAGTGAGTTGCACGCAGCCTACGGCGAACTGCAGGGACCGGACTTTCACTGGCGTGGCGAGCTGCTGGCGCTGGGAATCGGCAATGGCCGTCAGGCGGGTGGCGGACATGAATTGTGTCCGCAGGCACTGGCGGATGATGGCCTGTTGGACATCAGCATTTTGCCGGCACCGCAGGAGTTGGTCGGTACGCTTAAGACCCTGCTAAGTGACGGCTTCGGCCTCGACAATATGTTTGTCCGGGCCCGTCTGCCCTGGGTCGAAATCAAGGTCGCCGAGAGCTTGAGCATCAATCTTGACGGTGAGCCGCTGGAGGGCGACAGCCTGCGCTTCGAGGCGCGGCCTGCGGCCTTGCGGGTGCATTTGCCCGAGCATTCGCCGCTGTTGGGCGGTGCCGGGTCGATCAGTCGTCAAGACTGATGATCTGTTCGCGCACGGCGAACAGGACCAGACCCGCCACGTCGTAGATCTGCAGGCGTTTCATGATCTGCGAGCGGTGGGTTTCGACGGTCTTGATGCTCAGGCCCAAGCCGTTGGCGATCTCCCGAGTGGATTTGCCGCGCACGATCAATCGCAGGATTTCCAGTTGACGGGCTGTCAGGTTGTGCGAATCGGCGACTTCCGGCGGGTTTTTCTGCGTACGGGTCAGGGCCTGGTTGATCACGGTGTGGGCGATCGCCGGGCTCAGGTAACGTTCGTTGTTACGCAGGGCTTCGAGGGCATGTTCAAGTTCGGTGGCTGTGGTGTCCTTGAGCAAATAACCATGCGCCCCGGATTCCAGTGCCTGCATGATCAGCGCCGGATCGGTGTGCATCGACAAAATCAGCACTTTGCTCTGGGGCCGCACCCGCTTGAGCCGTTGCAGGGCTTCAAGGCCACCGGTTTCCTTCATCGAGATATCCAGCAACACGATATCGGGCGCCAGATGCTCGACCATTTCAAGCAACTGCGAGCCATCGCTGGCTTCGCCAACGACGGCGTAACCGGGAATGTCGAGCACCAGAGCGCGCACGCCGGCCCTGATCAGCGAGTGGTCATCCACCAGAAGTAAGTTACAAGTCAACGCATAACCTTATTCGTACTGGCCCGCTCGAGTGCACGGGGCGCCCAGGGGAATAGTGCTTCGATTTGAGTGCCTTTGCCCGGCTCGCTGATGACGTTCAGCGTGCCGCCCAATTGTTCGATCCTTTCGGCCATCCCGGCCATTCCGCGCTGTCCTTCCCGACCCGGATCCGCAGCAGGCGCGAAGCCTTGGCCATCGTCGCTGATCAACAACGTCAGCCCTTGTGGCAGGCGCTGCACACGGATCAACAGGTTGCTGGCCTGCGCGTGGCGCAGAATGTTGGTCACCGCTTCCTGGGTGATGCGAAAGGCGGCGACCGCCATTTCTTCCGGAATGCCGTTGAGTCGCTGCTGGCAATCGAGGCTCCAGTGCACCGGTGTGTTGGCCAGAGTCTTGAGCAAGTGCGCACGCAGGCTGGCTTCCAGTCCGAGGCTGGTCAGCTGGCGCGGGTTGAGAATGGCCGAGACGTCGCGCACCTTGTTGAGGGTTTCTTCGAGGGTGTCGCAGAGCGTCGAGCATTGCTCTTGCAAGTCGCTTGGCAAACGTCTTTTGAGCCATTCACTTTGCAGTTTGGCGGCCGTCAGTAACTGACCGATGTCGTCATGCAGTTCACGGCTGAGGCGGTGTCTTTCGTTTTCCTGGACTTCCAGCAAGCGGTCGGCGAGTTCCTGGGGCTGGAACTTGATCGATTTGCGCGACAGCCGATATTGCACCCAGACACAAGCAGTGGCGGCCATGTTCAACAGCAGCAGTCCCAGCGAAAGCGGTGCAGACAAACCGTAGGTCAGCAGGCAGCCGGCGGTGGCAGTGACACACAATATGAGTGTGAACCGGCGTGCATTTTCCCGGGACGGTGGCCATGTGGTGATTGACTTGAGGCTGGCGTACATATCGGATGGAGCCAATGGATATTCGCTGCGGGCAGACCGGCCGTTGGCTGGCGGGTCTCTGTCTGAAAATGCTGTCAATTACATTATTGATTTGAACGAGGTTCAGTGAACGCTGTTTGACCGCCAACTGCGTTGGGGAGGACTGTCACTGAATCACTTTGCCATTAATTGATAGCAACTAACGGGCGGCATAATACCACTTAAGATACCGTTGGTCGCGTTTGCCATATATGTCCAAAGGGTCAGGAAAGTCGCCATGTTGGACGTGAGTTCCATAATGGAAAAAAGTCACCTTATTATGCTGGATAGATATCCCGTGGCGCTTGAAGTTGATCGTTACACGGACACAGGCAAACCCTGAGGCGCGGGAAAATTTCTGCGGGTGTCAGGTGTGATTATTTAATTCGAATTGTCGCTGGCGGGCATGAACTATTCATTTGCGACATTCAGCGATTCGGTTCTACAGCCTCGATGTGCGCATTAACCGATGCGAATCAGGCCTGGCGCTCGGAATAAGACAAGAGCGGCATTGGCCGGGGCGAAAGCGAAGGCTGAAACTGGTGTTGACCGACCTGGAACGCAAAGGCTTCGATCAGCGAGGTCTGCTCGCTGCTATCCAGGCTCAGTTGCCCGGTATTGTGATCGACCAGTTCAATCTGCCAGGCCATCAGGGTGAAACAGTCCTGAAGCGCATTCAGTGCCTGAGCGTGCAGATCGATAGAGTCCGGGGCATGATCGAGCAAGCTGTGAATGTGCAGGGAAAACTCGGAAATCGCTTCCAGTGCCAACGCTTCTGCACGGCTCGCCAGCTTGAGCAGGGTGCTGCGCATGCAGTCGATCGCATCCTTGTCGTTGCTGATCAATTGCAGGTGGCTCAGGCATTCTTCCGACTTGGCCAGGAGTGTTTCCGCTTCGACGAGAAATTCGGGAAAGCGTTGTGCCCAGTCTTTACGGTCGATTGGCATGCTTATCTCCACAGCGTCATGTCTGATGAGGGAATGCCGTGTGTGTCGACGATCATGAACCGTCGGGAGATCGCGCCCCGCCGTGCAAGTGCACTGGCTGAGGTTTTCCAGAGGGTGGGTTTCCACTGACCTGCGATCGCACACAATAGCCTGACTCCGTTCATGCAATGAGAATGGCGTCACATTAATGGCTATTGGATATTGCGAACATCAGGTTGGGCCTGATTGTTACTAGGGGATTCCCTTACACGCGGGAACCTGTGGCGCAAACTGTGGTCGCGCCAGAAGAGAATGTAGCAGATGAAAACGCCGGGCCAGTAAACCATGATGTTAATGTGACATCAATGCCTGCGTGTGGCATTTTTGATGGTGATTT
>NZ_JABULD010000544.1:0-15585 GCF_014060985.1 Pseudomonas sp. MD195_PC81_125 | reverse complement strand
ATGGAAGTCCCTGACCCTGATCCAGACCGGTAAAAAGTCCGTTGGTGCCCGTGGTATTGCTGGATGTGCCGGGCGGTACTTTCTGGCAAAGCGCACTGGATTTCATTCGCCAGCAACTTGAAGAAAACCGCTACATCCTGCCCACCGACCTGAAACTGATGCGACTGGTCTATAACGTCGATGAGGCGGTGCAGCAAATCAACCAGTTTTACAGCAACTTCCACTCCAGCCGCTGGCTCAAGCGTCAGTTCGTTATTCGTATGCACCACAAGCTCAGCGACCAGGCATTGGCGCATATGCAGACGGCTTTCGCCGATCTGTGTCTGAGCGACCAGTTCCATCAACACGCCTACAGCGGTGAAGAACACGACGAAGCGCAGTACAGCCATCTGGTGCGGCTGGCGTTCGCCTTCAACGCCCGGGACCACGGCCGACTCAGGGAACTGGTGGATTACATCAACCTTCCGGAGAATTGGGCCCACAGCAAACCGCAGACCACACAACGCACGCGAGAACCCTCGAAGGTTATTTGAAGGCAAAAAAAAACGGCCCGCTATTTTCATAGCAGGCCGTTTCTATTTAAACCGACTTAGTCGTCCATCCCTCTGCCGCTGAACAAGCGGTTGATCATCTCCATCGAAAAGCCCCGATAGGCGAGGAATCGACCTTGCTTGGCGCGTTCCTTGGCATCGATCGGCAAGTGTCCGGAGAACTTGCGTTGCCACGTCTCGCGAAGCTGCTCCTGCCAGTCGATACCGCTTTCACGCAGGGCAAGTTCGATGTCGGCGCGTTGCAAACCACGCTGACCCAGCTCTTCGCGAATGCGCAAGGGGCCATAACCGGAGCGGGCGCGGTAGGAAACAAAGCTTTCAAGGTAACGGGCTTCAGAAAGCAGCCCCTCTTCCGTCAACCGGTCGAGGGCTGTTTCGATCATTTCCGCCTCAGCGCCGCGCTGACGCAGTTTACGCGTCAGCTCAACTCGACCGTGCTCGCGTCGAGCAAGTAGGTCCATGGCGGTTCGCCGCACCGCGACGAGGGTATCGAGTACAGCGGTGGTCATCGCTGCGATCAGATATCAGCGTCAGCCAGGTCGTCTTCGGTCTCTTTGACCGCAGAAGCCTTGGAGTCGGCGATCACCGCTGGCGACAGCAGTTTGTCACGCAGCTGCTTCTCGAGCTTGGCAGCGACTTCCGGGTTGTCTGCCAGGAACTTGGCCGAGTTGGCCTTGCCCTGACCGATCTTGGTACCTTCATAGGCATACCAGGCGCCGGACTTCTCGACGAAACCGTGCAGCACGCCCAGGTCGATCATCTCGCCGTTAAGGTAGATGCCCTTGCCGTAAAGGATCTGGAACTCGGCCTGACGGAACGGCGAAGCCACCTTGTTCTTCACAACCTTGACGCGGGTTTCGCTGCCGACCACTTCGTCGCCTTCCTTCACCGCGCCGGTACGGCGGATGTCGAGACGGACCGAAGCGTAGAACTTCAGCGCGTTACCACCGGTGGTGGTTTCCGGGCTGCCGAACATTACGCCGATCTTCATGCGGATCTGGTTGATGAAGATCACCAGGCAGTTGGCGTTCTTGATGTTACCGGTGATTTTACGCAGCGCCTGGGACATCAGACGGGCTTGCAGGCCCACGTGCATGTCACCCATTTCGCCTTCGATTTCAGCCTTCGGTACCAGCGCAGCCACGGAGTCGACGATGATCACGTCGACTGCGTTGGAGCGCACCAGCATGTCGGTGATTTCCAGTGCCTGTTCGCCGGTGTCCGGCTGCGAAACCAGCAGGTCGTCGACGTTGACGCCCAGCTTGCCGGCGTACTCAGGGTCGAGGGCGTGTTCGGCGTCGACGAAGGCGCAGGTCGCACCGGCTTTTTGCGCCTGGGCGATCACGGACAGCGTCAGTGTGGTTTTACCGGAAGATTCAGGACCGTAGATTTCAACAATACGGCCTTTTGGCAGACCGCCGATGCCGAGTGCGATGTCCAGACCCAGAGAGCCGGTGGAGATGGCCGGGATCGCCTGACGGTCCTGATCGCCCATACGCATTACGGCACCCTTGCCGAATTGACGTTCGATCTGACCCAGGGCCGCAGCCAAGGCTTTCTTCTTGTTGTCGTCCATTAAAGTCCTCACGTAATCAATAAGGCCTGACGGCCAACACCTGTATAAGTAGCCAGTATTATTCCACAGCGTTCGCGGATCGCCTACCCCTGATTTTCGATTTCTCGTGCCGCTAGTCGCAACAGCCCCTCTAGCGCGGCCTTCACCGTTTGTCGGCGCACTTCGTCGCGGCCGCCGGGGAAGTGCTGAACCTCGCTGGAAATCGCATCGCCCACGCCCCACGCCAGCCACACCGTGCCCACCGGCTTGTTCGGTGTACCGCCATCGGGCCCGGCCACGCCGCTGACGGCGACGGCAAACCGCGCCAGACTGTTTTTTCTGTGCGCCCCGCACCATCGACTCGACGACTTCGCGACTGACCGCACCCACCGTGCCGAACAAGTCGGCGGGCACATTCAGTTGCCGGGTCTTCTGCCGGTTGGAGTAGGTCACGTAACCGGCCTCGAACCACGCCGAACTCCCGGGAATCCGCGTGATCGCCTCAGCAATCCCGCCACCGGTACACGACTCGGCCGTGGTGACGTGGGCGTTGAGCAACTGCAAACGTCGGCCAAGCTCGGCAGCCAGTTGAGTGATCTCTTTCACGGTGCGCTCCGGATCGGGTGGAATGACTACCACCGTACACGACCCGGTTGCGCTTTCAATACACAGACTCATTCAAAATGTTCGGGCGCCAACGCTCTGACATAGGCCTGACAGGCCTGCAGGGCAATCAGTCCGCGGTCGCCGGCGTCGGTGATGGCGATAATTCGTTGAGCATGCGCCGGGTCAAGTCGGGCGCGTACGGCTGCATGATCCATGCCGCCGGGGCCGGCGGTGGCTGGCACCCCGCAGCCTTGGGCAGCGTCGCCGGCGTCGATGAGGACTGACAGGCGCAAATCAGCAGTGGCAAGACGATCGCGCAGGCGATCTTGATCACGTTGGGCATCGCTCATGGCTCGATAGTGGGTTTGTTCACTGGCCGCCAGGCGTTGCTCAAGGGCCAGACGTTTATCCTGCTCGACCTGCTGCGCGGCGGCGGCGGCCGAAGTCAGTTGATTGAGGGTGTCGGCGTGCAGCCGAGCCTGCTCGGCCAGTTGCCGCCCGTAGCGCCAGTCCTGAAACTGCCAGGCCAGCGCAGCGGCCACCGCAGCCAGCAGCAAAATGCCGATCAGGCGCCAGGAGATGGACATAGCACCGCCCTCGCCCGCGCCCAGATATCCAGCCGATCCTGCAACCCATTCAACCCGCCGTTGATCCGCCGGGTGATGCTGTTGAACTGGTCGCGGTCGGCCAGATCGTTCAGGCCGTTCTGTTCCCAGAACCATGCCGCCGATTCCGCTGCCCATTGCGGTTGCTCAAGCAATTCAGGCAAGGACAGCAGACGCTCATCGCCGAAAAGGCCGAGGCTGCACTGGCGATAGTTGCTGCGCCCGGTGATCTGGATCAGCCCGCGACCGCGGTACTTCTGCCCGTCGCCGTCGGCCTCGGGCGTGTTACCCAGACGCAAGGCCAGCGTGCCGGTGTCGTATTTGCTCAGGTACTGGTTGTTGCCCAGCTCGCGCACGTACTGCAACTGCCCCGACTCGTGGCCGATTTGCGCGAGAAACGCGGCGATGCGTTTTGGCGAGTCGATATGGCGGCGAGTCATTGCGCTATTCAGTGCAGAAACAAAAACGCCCGCTTGGGAGCGGGCGTTGGGCATGATGGTTTTAAGGTTGTCTTCAGTGATTTGCATGATGCGTAATCCTCCCTGGATGCTCCGATTGAATCATGGATGGCGGACAACGCCCCCCAGCCATTTTTTTGCCAGAGTTGTCAGGGTGTTGTTCGGTGCCGCGACTTCGGGGGCTGTGAACACCCAGCCGAAGGTGCCGAAGTTGGCGCTCCAGTCAATTTGCGGTAGCGGAGTAATGTCGGTGATATCGACCCAGATCAGATCCGGGTGAAACATCTCGGCCATGTTGCCGTCAGTCGAGAACAGTTCGACCACAGTGTTGTTGACGATGCGTGCGTAGGTTTTCATCAGGCGTACTCGTAGATGATCACTGCACCAGGGGCACCGGAAGCACCCGGCCTGCCAGATTGACTGGGGGCGTTGGCAATGCCTCCCGCCCCGGAACCGAACCCGGAGCCAGGTGACGCGATTGCTCCCTGCACACTGCTGGCAACACCTCCATTGCCCAAGGGTGAGTTGGCACCATGTCCGGCCAAGGTCGACGCATTGATGGAAATACCTGTCGAACCGGCAGAACCGGCCATGCTGACTATGTTTCCGCCTTTCGCAGCTTGGCCGGGATACCCACCAACATACAGACCGGTCCCTGGGAAGCTGGTGTAACCCAACGAGGTCGAACCAGCACCGCCAGGCGCTGAAACCAGCGATCCCAAGGAGCTGGTTCCGCCCGTTCCAGCGTCGGCTGCGATCAAACCTGCGGCGCCACCAACGCCCACCGTGACGATCTGACTGGCTCCTACCGTGGCGGCCGAAAGCCAGGCTTCCGCATAACTACCAGAGGCCCCTCCACCTGCAAGCGAATACTGGGAAGCAGCTGTCCCAACAATGCCTGCACTCCCGCCACCTCCGCCGACAATTTTCACCAACACATTCTTCATCCCCACCGTCGGCACATAAGTGCCAGAGAGGTAAACGTCTTCACTCCCAATAACCGTCCACTCGCCGCACCAGCACCGCTGGCATACACCAGTACCCAACTGTCCAGCGCCGCGCTGTACACCACCGAACACACACTGCCGGCGACAATCTCGGCAGGCCGCAACTCACTCAGCGCCAGGCTCACCAGCGGCTTGGGCAGCAAGCCATTCGGAGCAAACGTACTCGCCCCGGTGTTGGCGTTGCCAGCGGTGAAGCGCAGCGCCAGACCGTCCTTCAACGTAGTGATGGCGGGCAGGTAGTTGGCCATGTACAGATTGGTCGCACCGATATCGGTCGCATGCTTGTCTTCACTGGCCTGACTGATTTTTTTCAGCGCCTGCAACAGTTGTGTGGCATCGGTTTCGCTGGGTTCAAGACCTGCAGATTTGACGACATTCAACAGTTCATCGGTAACGCTGTTGCCCCAGGTTGCCGGGATCAGCGATCCGGGCAGGCCAGCGACGGCGTCTTCATTGACGAACTTGCCGTTCACCAGCCCGACGCTGGGAACGCTTTTTGGATAATCCATTTCAACTTCCCTGATGAATTACAGCGCAGCAGCCAGCCACCTCGGCGCTACCGGCCGGTGCTCGGTGAACGGAAAAAACGAATCTTGCGGCCAGTCTCGCAACTCACGGCGATAGGTTTGCAGTTCGGCGTATTGCTCGGTGGTTAATGTAGTGCCGCCGCCGTCCTCGAGTTCATCGCGGTCACGTGCTACCAGACCGTCGGTGGCAGACAGTTGCGCCGTACGCCATGAGCGCTCGATATCAGCCGCTTCATCTGATGAAGGAGGCGGTGGATCGACCAAGATCGGATAGCCGTTATCCGCTCGCACACCGATCACTTTCGAGGTGACAGCCATTTGCTGCAGCAGCGAGATCCAGTAGCCTTGGGGAATTTCGATAACGTCGTCGGGAATGTCCGTTGAATTGATACCCGGCACATACGCGCCCAAAGTGCTGGCGCTGAACAAAACATTGAAAGTGTTCATTCAATAGCCCTTTGCAAAATAATTTACGGTGCAATTGCCGGCCAGAGCGCCGGACGCATCGCGAATTTTCAGCGTGCAACCCACTTGGCTGACGGCAATCAATGCGACCATTGCTACATCGCCTCCCGCATGGGTGGCCACAAGAGAGAAATAGCCCCTCGGGAATGGAACCGGGAATGTCACGTTGACGATGCCGGCGGCATTCGACAGTCCCGAGCCCCACTGATCGATATTTCCACTGGCGTGTTTCTGATATCCGGGGTTATTCACCAGTCCGGAAAACAGCGCGGCATATTTCAGACTGGCGGTCCCGTGGACCGTCCAGATGCCGTTCTCTTTGACAACGTTGGCACTTTCACCGCTGTTGATCACAATCGAAGTCAGATAGGCGCCTTGCGGGCTAATTTGGCTACCGCTCAGGCAGGCGATGGTGATCGCGGCATTGCTGCGGCAGTGAAAGCCGATCGTTGCACCATTCGGAACAGTAGTGATATCCGGCAGGGTTACGGTGTACGCCGAATTGCCTCCAAGACCGATCGCCCATCCCACATCCGCCGCCGTCAACTGTGTTGCAGCAGACACGCCCCGCGCTCCGGCATAGTTACCCAGAGCGCGCTGAACGAACTCGGACGTTGCCGCCGAACGACTGACATCGAATGGCGCAGCCGTCTGGAACAATTGATTGCTGCGCAGGGCGCCGAGCAATTGAGTATTCGACGCCTCACTCGGCGTCAGTCCACCGGCCCGCACTACGCCGAGAATCTCTTGGGTAACGCCGTTGCCCCAACTTGCCGGAATCAATGAACCCGGCGAGCCGTTTAGCGGGTCCTCATCGACAAACTTGCCGTTTACCAGCCCGGCGCTGGGAACACTATTTGGGTAATCCATTAATTCTCTCCTGTTCTGCAAGCGAGCCAAGTCGGGGCGGAAGGTCGGGAAACTGCGGAAGAAAATTGCCTGGAATCAGGCCAATCGCGTAGCGCTTGTCGGTACTCCAGCAACTCCAGATACTGCGCAGCCTTGAGCGTCGTCCCGCGACCCAGTTCCTGCTCGTCACGATGCCGCGTCACCCACCATTCAGTGGCCGACAGGCTGGACTGGCGCCAAAGGCGCGCTGCCGCCAGAGGCTCTTGTTCATCGGGGACGATTTCGGGGGCAACGACCGGACTGATCGTTACAGGCAACGGCGCAATCTCCTGGCGCAGTTCGCCGATGGGCGCACCGATTTCAATCTGCATGCCGTCCGGCACCGGCACCATCGACTCGACGAAAGCGGGGGCAAACAGTTGGGTGATCGCGTAGTCACCGGTGTCGATCAATTCGACCGCGACACCGTTTTCTACTCGTGCATAACGAGCCATTATTCGTACTCCCAGATTTCACAGAAGGCGTTGCCGCCAGCACCACCAGCGAAAGAATTCGTAGGATGCGACGAACAGGAGCCACTGCCTCCTGAGCCTCGAATACCCGCAACACCAGGGTTGTTTACGCCCTTGTACGGGGCGCCGCCGTCGAACGGGCTTGCGGCTCCACCACCGGAGAGCACTCCCCAATTGCCGTTGAACATTGCGTAGCCGCCGGTGTTGCCACGTGCGTTGGCAAGATTGCCGCCCACCGCGTCTTGGCCTCCGAGGCCGCCTTGGACGTACCCTGAGGCAGAGGTTGACGTATCAATGTTCAGGATCTGTGCACCGCCCCCGCCTCCCACGCTCATGTATGAGCCGAAGGAGGCCCCTCCGCCGCCCAACCCCATCGTGGGGCTGATTGCACCACCCGCACCCAAAGAAACAGGCACGCCGGCAAGCATTTGAGGTGTCACGTCATACAGGCTTTCGGCATAGGCACCCGAACCACCTCCACCGCCAATACGTAAATTACCGGCGGCAACAGGCGCACAACCTCCACCCGAACCACCCGCCCCCACCAACCGCACGCGAATCCGTTTGGCCCTGGGATTGGGCTTGTAAACCGTGATCCCGACCGTCTCGATCTGCCGCACCGCCAACAACCGCCCCACCGCATCGGTGATGCCGTAACCGGCCAGTGTGGTCGGGGTGTTTCTCAGTTTGGTGAAGTCGACCAACGCGCCGATGGCCGTTGCCAACTGGTCGGTTCTGGCTTCATCAGGCGTCAGACCGGCAGCTTTGATCGCGTTGAGAATTTCTTGCGTGACACTGTTGCCCCACGCGGCCGGGATCAACGAGCCCGGTGAACCGACGATAGGGTTTTCATCGACAAAACCGCCGTTGACCAGGCCAACGCCGGGAATACTTTTTGGATAATCCATTGCACTGCTCCCTGTGCTGAATCAGTTGGCTACGGCTGCGCCGGGAACGACCGGCCAGGTGATTTCATCGGGAAAGCCGGCCTGCTTTTCGATGCGGTTCAGCTCCACGCTGTAAAGCTTCCATTCGATCAGCAGCAACTGTTCGTCATCGCTGGCATCGCCGATATCCTCGGCGTATTGCAGCGGCGCGATGCGCAGGACGGCGTCGCGCAGCAGTGCGTCGCGCTGGCCAAGACATTGCTGCCTGACACTGGCCAAACGCGCCTGCTCATCCAGCACCCAGGCGTTGTCGCGCCAGATGTGGAATTCACCTGGCCATGGTTGCGCGGTCAGGGTGTCCGGCAACTCACCCAGCTCGGTCCAGATCTGTTGCGCGCCGCCGTCCTTGCGATAAACCATGCCACGGCGGTCGATCACTTCACGCGGTACACCGTTGATCAGTGCCCAGCTACGACCGGTTTCCGGCTCAGGCAACTCGTACGCCAGCTCAACAGCATTACCGGGTAACTGGATGCCAATGCCCGGCGTGACAATGAACTCGACAGGCCCGGACAGAGCGCCCGAGCCATCAAATAGATAATTGAACATAAAGTGCCTCAGATGAGTTTGATGCGGCCGGGATAGGCGATGTTGCGCGGGCGGGATTTGAAGGCGTAGAGCAAAACTGCTGCGGTATCCCTCTGGTAGGTGGTGTTGACCGGAAAGATCGGGCCGCCATTGACCAGCCCTGTAACGTATTGCGGTTCTTCTCGGGTATCCGCGCCAAAACTGGTCAGGCTATCTGACCAGTACGCGCCCACAGCGCCTGCGCCATTGGCACCTTGCGCATAGGAATGCGTCGATCCAGTCTGAAAAGTACCCATCGCCCGCCCGGCATCCACACCACGACCTTCATCCAGAACCCGCAGGAATTCGCCTCGCCCTTCGGGGCCACGAAAGGTCGTCGCACCATCACCCGTGGTCCATTTTCCCTCGGAGCCTACGCGTAAGGCTTCAGTCCCCAGCATTCCCGATTGCTGGGCGTGATCCCACAGCCACGGCCATTCCGCGCGTTTCATCACGGTGCCATTCAATGCACCGTACCCGCCGGGACTGAGCATCAGGGTCGTCTCGAAAAACGGCCGTCCCAGCGGGGTATTGTCAAAGCGACCTACCGGCCACCAGCTACCAGCCCCATCACTGCGCAAATGCCACCAGTCACCGCCGCCCATCAATACGAAGAACGGATAACCGCTGGCCGACAGATGGGTGTGAAAACGAATCCCGTCAGTACCGGACGCCTGGATGACCATGCGATTGCCGCTGTTGTCCACCCGCCGAACAATCACGTCGCGCACACCGAGTGCGACGTTGGCCGGTGGCAGCAGCACGGTCACAGCCCCCCGGGCTGCCGTCGATCAGCACCAGGCCGAGCTCGGCCTCGGTCAGGGTTTTCGACGCGGACAATCGGGTGATGACCGAACGCATCGGGCTGGCTCTGCCGATAATCGACTGAATCGCCTTGTACAGCTGACCGGTATCGGCTTCAGCAGCCACCAACCCGCCACCGTTAATCACACTCAGAATTTCCTGAGTCACGCTGTTGCCCCACACCGCCGGAATCAACGAACCCGGCGTGCCAGCCACAGGGTTTTCATCGACGAAGCGACCATCGACCAGGCCGACGCTGGGGACGCTTTTTGGATAATCCATAGGTTTTTCGTTCCTCTGAAATACAAATGATCCGCGTCGCGGCGATCGCGAGTGCGAGCCTGCAACGGTCTGTTTTCTGAAAATAAAAAAGCCCACATCGAAGTGGGCTTGGGTGATGCAGAACGAAGGCGTTGCGACTAGAGATTCTGGCTGCTGACCAGTTCGCGAATCGCCGCCAACGCGTCATCGCTTGCTCTTCGCGCCAGATCGGGATTGCCTTTGGCCGCGTGCGCACGGATCTGCTGTTTGGCCTTCAGACGCAAGGTGCGCAGGGCCAACAAGTGATCGGTAAGCTGATCGGCCTTGCTCAGAATCTGTTCGGCAGCCTGTTTGGCAGTTCGACCTTTGACTACCCACGCAGCAACCGACAACGGTACCTCTTTTTTTGGATAACCGGCGTCTTGATAAGCCTGAGCGTCGGCAGCAGCCTGGGCGTACTCCATGGCTTTGAGCGGGTCCCCGGCCAAAACGGTGCGAGCACTGTCAGCCGCCGCGTCGACCTTGGAACACCATTGCTCGGCTTCGTGAAGCTCCAGCTCGGCGACTCTGGAAGCGTTCAACTGCCACGTTTCTCCATCCCAGACATGGGCACTGGAGGGCTGTGCTGGACGCAAGCCTTCCTCGAACTGATGCAGCTCTTGAATGATGATCATCGGATCAGCTCCCAGGAAAAGTTCACGTTCACGGCGGCGGCGAAATTGACCGCAATGCCATTTGCGTAATCGGCCGGGCCAACACTCTTGAGCCCCATGCTGAACAATAATTCGTCACTGGCGGCATTACTTGCGCCCAACGTGTGTTCGGCCTGATACGACTGCCACAGCGAGCGCAATTCGTTGTGATCGAAGCTGGCAGTCAAGGTCGAAACGGTTGTGTCGCTGACCACATTGCTGGAAAAAATCAGTACGGCGCCGCCCGCTGTTGCCCAGCCATCCCAGTTGTTGGACGTCCCGACAGTCGGGTTGAGGTAGCAGTAATTGCCTCC
This sequence comes from Pseudomonas sp. MD195_PC81_125, assembly GCF_014060985.1. Lineage (NCBI taxonomy): Bacteria > Pseudomonadati > Pseudomonadota > Gammaproteobacteria > Pseudomonadales > Pseudomonadaceae > Pseudomonas > Pseudomonas sp. MD195_PC81_125. The sequence continues at coordinate 4,865 of NZ_JABULD010000544.1, read as the reverse complement.
GAGCCAACCCGTCGGCGCGAAGTTCACGCTGGTAATCCCGGTGGGATGCGGCGTCGGGTTACCCACCACCAACCGTGCCGCTCGGGCATGCGGATCAAGTGGCAGGTAAACCACGCCATTGCCATTGACGGTCTGCGTCCACGACAAGCGGTTACGGTTGTAGATCGCCCTGACAATGGGTATAGACCCGGGTCCCGCCGTAACGACCCAGGCCAGACAGATGTCCAGCGGCGTCGACTGGAAACCACCGCCCGCCGCACCATTGACCGTCCCTTTCAAACCGTCTGGCGTAGCGTCGTAAATCGTGCCGCGCTGCATGTAAAAGGTCAGCGCGCCCGCAATCACCTGCGCCCGGAGAAAGTAGCCGGTACTTGGCAGCAAATCGGGACTGCTCCACACCTGGGTGGTGAACGTACGCGCACGCCCCAACTGCCCGGCCACCACCTCCTGACCAAGGCTGATCAGCACTCCAGCCGGAATTGATACCCGACCACCACCCGTCGAAACCGCCGCTGGCGTGATCGCCAGACGACCATCCGGCGTCGCCACCGTCGCGGTCGGCAAAGACCCGATCGGCAACGCCGAATCCAGATTCCAGCCCTTGGCCGAAACGCTCTGAATCGCCTGCAACAACTGGTCGTATTTCTTCTCGTCCGGAGTCAGATCCCCGGCCTTGATCACGTTGAGAATTTCCTGCGTGACCCCGTTGCCCCAATCAGCAGGAATCAGCGACCCCGGCGTCCCGGTCAGCGGGTTTTCATCAATAAACTTGCCATTCACCAGACCGGCGCTGGGCACACTTTTTGGATAGTCCACGGACGGACCTCCCGTTATTCAGAGTGATGGATTTTTTAGACAGGTTTTCAGGCTTCCGACCGGAACAGTTCTCAGGCGGGCAGCACAGGCCAGACCACGTTTTGCGGATAGCCCGGCTGCTTGTCGATCTTGTTCAGCGCCAGTTTGTAGGTCGCGAATGCCTTGAATCGCTGCATATCGTCTGCGTCGAGCAGGCCCGCGATGTAGGCGTCCGCCATGCCGACGGTTTGCTGATCGGCTTCGGCCAACAGCTCATCACGGCGCGCCAAGGCGGCAGCTCTTCGCTCGCCATCAACCACTTGCGAAGCGTTCGGCAAAGAATGTTTGGTGACCTTGCCGTCGGTATATCGCCAGATGCCGTCGCGCTCATCAATCGTGCGCAGGAACAGTTCGTCGGAGATCTCCACCGCGCCGGCAGGAATCTGCAGGTGAATAGCCGAGTCGTAGCGCCCAAGAAGTTCGCCCTGGGCATCGAAATGAATGTATTTCATCGTCCTCACCTTTATCGTCAGAAGCCCAGAGCGAACCAGTTCCACCCGCCGGGGTCGCCATTGGAGAAGCGCTGAAACTGGCTTGACGAGAGTTTCCATAAGGAGAAACGCAGGTCGGCGAATGCCGGAGAAATATCGCCTCCCGACAGCAGAAGCACTTTGTTGGGAAATGCGATCGGATAAGTGACGGTCTCACTTAGCCCACCCCCCCGAAGCCGTTCCCCACTGCAAAATCATGCCGCTAGGTAAACGCTGGTAGCCGCTGTCACCCAGTGAGGCGGTAAACATCGGCGAATATTTGAGCGCGCCATCGCCGGAGTCCAGCCCCCACCCCCCACCCAATAGCAGTCGCCTGAAGGTTACGAAACATCCCCCTGCAAATGACAAAGACGTAGCGGATACCCCATTGATGGTGCTCAGACTTTCACCATTACGAGCCTTTACCGTCAAACTACCGGTGCTGCTCAGAATCCTGACCAGTCCACCAGGAGAAACACTGGACCAATCAGGCAGAGTCACCGTACATGGGCCAGTGAAGACTGAAAGCTTGCCAACATCAGCAGCCGTCAGCGTGACATCCCCTACATAGTTGGTCTGCCCTGCCAGACTGCCCAGCGCGCGCTGAACAAATTCTGTCGTCGCAACCTTCTGACTGACATCGAACTGCGGTGGCGTTTCATACAGTTTCTTGCCACGCAGCGCCTCGAGTAACTGCGTGTTGAGCCCCTCGGTGGGTTCAATCCCGGCAGCCTTGATAACCGTCAAAACCTCTTCGGTCAGGGCGTTGCCCCACTCAGCAGGAATCAACGATCCGGGGGTTCCGGTGATCGGGTTCTCATCGACAAAACGACTGTTGACCAAACCGACACCGGGCATGCTCTTCGGATAATCCATCCCCTCATTCCTCCCTAGTCATAATTGATGTGCACCTTGGTATGCGCCGGCGCACTGCGGTGGATCAGGCATTCAAGCGCCGAGCCCGGGTTCACGCCAAAGCGCTCGCCCCAGTAACTCGCGCCGTAGCGCCGACCCAGCAGCAGGCGGCCGCCGGTGTTGAGGGTCCACATGAACTGCGCTTCCCAGGTCCCCCCAGTGCGCTGCGCCAAAACGCGAGCGGCCCATGCGTGGGGCTTCGTGTTCGGTGATGCTGGCGTTGGGGTAGCCCTGGCTTTTGGCGATGTCGAGGTAGTAACCGACGGCCTGGCTGCCGACCGCGAGCAAGCGGCGGCGTACGGCGAGGCGGCGGTCGTCGAACAGCGGCGTGGCGCCCAGGCACGGGTCGGGCAGCTCCATCACTCGCTCCCAGTCCGGCACCAGTTCGCTGACGCCTGCCGGGTCCATCTCGTTGAGCAGGTCGGCGGCACGGGCATCGAGACGGGCCAGCTCGACGGCGACGCCTTGCAGCACGTCCTCGAGTTCCGGGACGCGTTCCGGATCCCATGCCGGGCCGCTCGGCAGCAAGGCGCGTAGTTGCGCCTGGTATTGCGCGGCGGTTCTTATGCCCCCCATACGCAACCTCCGAAGGTGAGCAGCTCGCTTTGCCCGGCAGGCACGTCAGCGGCCGGTGCGGTCAGCGTGTGATCGTACTCACCGCCGGCGCTGCTGATGGCTTCGCGGATATGGCTGATCAGCAGCGCCACACCGAGGTCGGCCTCGCGGTTGTGCAAGTCGCGCAGCTGCGCTTCCACGGCGGCGCGCACAGCGGTGGTGTCCGGATTGACGCTCTTGAAACGGTACACCACCGGTACCTGAATCGGCCGCTGCACATGCACTTCCGCGGTCACCGGACGCAGCGGTTCGATGTACGCCTGAACCTCCGCCAGTTGTTCGTCGTTGGGCACCGGTTGCGGGTCTTCATCACGCATGATGAACACCGTCACTGTGCCTGGCCCGAGCAGGCCGCCACGGCACCAGGCCCGCGTCACACCCGGCACTTCCAGCGCCCAGGTCTCGTAATCGCTCGCCGAACCGCCGTGGGGGATCACGCGATAAGAGCGGATCACCCGCGAGCGCAACGACTCCAGGCTTTCTCGCGCCACGCCACCACTGAGGCCGGGTGCGAGCACCACAAAACTGTTGCCGACCACGCCGGCGATCGGCTGCACCGGGTTCAGCGCCAGACCGGCGTCGGCATTGCCCAGGCTGCCAGCGTCGAGTGCAGCAATCGTGGTGGTGTTGCCGCCACTGACGGTAGTGCGCGCGGCGGTGACTTTGTAGGTACGGCCATCGCTTGCTTGCAGCAGCGTGTCAACGTCGAGCACCGCGCCGGCAGTGGCGGTAAAACTGACGCTGCCGGTGGCGACTTGCGCCGGTTTGCGTGGCTGGTTCAAACGCAGTGCGGCAATGCGTTCCAGGGTCGATTCGTCGGCCTTGTCCGGCAGGATCTGCTCGGCAATCCAGTCGAGATAACCGTACAGACCATAAGCCGCGCCACCGAGGGTGCGGGCCAGCACTTGCGCATCGGACTGGCGCAGCGAATCGCCGGCCAGGTCGCTTTGGGTGCGCTTGATCAGCACCGGCAGCGAAGGGGTTTCAAACGGCATAGATCACCTGCCAACTGTTATCGGGGTTGATGTCCAGACGTTCGCCGTCGGCCAGGGTCAGGACCGTGCGCAGGTTCAGGCGCTGAGCGTCGAGGCGTTCGCTGATGATGTCGATGGCGCTGCAGTGGCCGTCGTCGATCAGCCATTGCAGGGCTTCGCGGGCATAGAACTCGGCGTCCATCTGGGTCTGTCGGGTCAGCTTGACCCGACGCAAAAGCCACAGCCGCGAACCGATGCGATCGTCGGCGACGGTGGGAAAACTGTCGCCCCACCAGCCGAAGCGCTCCTCGTCGTCGAGGGCGTCGTCATCGGCGGCGCGGCGCCAGGTGAACAGGCTGATGAGCACGGCGCGGGTCAGCGCGGCGTGGAGGTTCTGGCTGATGAACATCATTGGCCTCCTGCCGGCGCACCGGTCTGGCCGCTGCCGGCCTGCACGCCAACATGCACGTGTTTGATCTGACTGATGCCACCGGCGAGCTGATCACCGGTGGAAACGATCTTGCCGGTCTGGTTGATCACCGGCGTGTCGAAGTTCACCGCGCTACTGGCGCGGATGTTCAGGGTGGCGGTTTCGATGTCGATGATGCGCCCGCGCTTGAAGTGAATTTTGTCGCCCTCGTCGGTGTAGATCGCCACTTCGCCCGAGGCCAGCGACTGCAGGCGATAACGGCGATCGGCGACCACCAGGGCAATGGCGTGGGAACGGTCGCCGCCGAGAAACGTGACGATGCCCTCGGCGCCGGCCAGCGGGTTGCTGGTGAAACCGTACGGTTCGAAATGCTCCAGGTCGTCGTTCACTTCACCGGCGGTGAGGCGCATTTGCAGCGATTGCAGCTTGGAAGCCGAGTTGGCGAGCACGACAGTGCCGCGCGCCAGCAGGCGTGTCAGTAGGCTCATGGGGTGTCCTTCAAAAAAAGTGGCCCGGATGGGATCAATGTGGGAGCGAGCCTGCTCGCGAAGGCGGTGGGTCAGTCACTGTGATGTTGAGGCTGGCGACGCTTTCGCGAGCAGGCTC
>NZ_JABULD010000403.1:0-12995 GCF_014060985.1 Pseudomonas sp. MD195_PC81_125 | reverse complement strand
CGGAAGGTGGCTCGATCGTCTACACCGCGACGCTGACCAACCCGGCCGGTACGCCGGTCACCGTGACCCTGTCGAACGGCGCGGTGATCACCATCGAAGCGGGTAAAACGACCGGCACCGTGACCGTTCCGGCGCCAGCCGATGACGTCTACAAGGACGCCGGCAAAGTCGAAGTCACGATCAAGGATGCGTCGGGCGGCAACTTCGAGAGCCTCGTTCCGAGCACGGTTCCGGCCGTAACCGAAGTCACTGACACCATTGATACTTCGACCGTGAAACTCACGGCCGATACCTCGGTCGCTGAAGGCGGCACCGTCACTTACACCGCGACCGTTGGCGCACCAGTCACTGGCTCGCCAGTGACTGTCACTTTGGCCAACGGTCAGACCATCACCATCGAAGTCGGCAAGACCACCGGCACCGTGACCACCACCGCGCCAAACGATGCGCTGACGGGTCACGAACCGCTGACCAACTCGATCACCGGCGTCAGCGGCGGCAACTACGAAAATCTGGTCGCTGACAAAACCCCGGTCAGCACCACCGTCACTGACACCGTGGACACGACGAATCTGTCGCTCAGCGCCACCAACTCGGTCGCCGAGGGCGGTTCGATCACCTACACCGCGACCCTCACCAATGCCGCTGGCTCGCCGGTCACCGTGACGCTGTCCAACGGTTCGGTGATTACCATCGAAGCGGGCAAGACCAGCGGCACCGTGACGGTTCCAGCGCCAGCCGATGACGTCTACAAAGACGCCGGCAAGGTTGAAGTCACCATCAACGGTGCAACCGGTGGCAACTTCGAGAACCTTGTTCCGAGCACTGTTCCGGCAGTGACTGAAGTCACTGACACCATCGACACCACGTCGGTGAAACTGACCGCAACCGAGTCCGCTGCTGAAGGTGGCACCGTCACCTACACCGCGACTGTCGGTGCTCCGGTAACCGGCTCGCCTGTGGTCGTGACCCTGGCCAACGGTCAGAACATCACCATCGAAGTCGGCAAAACCACCGGCACCGTAACGACCACCGCACCGAACGATGCGCTGAACGGTCACGAACCGCTGAACAACTCGATCACCAATGTCAGCGGTGGCAACTACGAAAACCTCGTTGCCGACAAGACGCCAGTCAGCACCACCGTGACCGACACCGTCGACACCACCAACCTGTCGCTGAGCGCGACTCCGGCGGTGAACGAAGGTGGCCAGATCACCTACACCGCCACCCTGACCAACGCCGCCGGCACTCCGGTGACCGTGACGTTGAGCAATGGCGCGGTGATCACCATTGACGCCGGCAAAACTTCCGGCACCGTGACCGTCGATGCACCGAAGGATGACGTCTACAAGGACGCCGGCACCGTTGAAGCGACCATCAAGGGCGCGACCGGTGGCGACTTCGAAAACCTGGTCACCAGCAACACGCCGGCGGTGACCACCGTCAACGACACCATCGACACCTCCACCGTGTCGCTGACTGCCACCGCCAACGTCGCCGAAGGCGAGACCGTGGTCTACACCGCGAGCGTGACCGCACCTGTAACCGGCTCGCCAGTTGTGGTCACTCTGTCCAATGGCCAGACCATCACCATCGCCGTCGGTGAGACCACCGGCAGCGTGAACTTCGTCGCGCCGAACAGCCCATTGGCGGGCGGCAGCTCGCTGAGCGTCGCCATCGACAAGGTTGCCGGCGGTAACTATGAAAACCTGGTGGCCGACAAGACACCGGCAAACACCTCAGTGTCGGACACTGTCGACACCACCAACCTGAACCTGACTGCCAGCGACTCGGTGGCCGAGGGTGGTTCGATCGTCTACACCGCGACCCTGACCAACCCGGCCGGGACTCCGGTGACCGTGACCCTGTCCAACGGCGCGGTGATCACCATCGAAGCCGGTAAAACCACCGGTACCGTGACTGTTCCAGCTCCGGCCGATGACGTTTACAAAGACGCCGGTAAAGTCGAAGCGACCATTTCCAGCGCCACCGGTGGCAACTTCGAGAATCTGGTGCCTAGCACGGTTCCGGCCGTCACCAACGTTACCGACACCATCGATACCACCACGGTCAAACTGACCGCGACCGAGTCTGCGGCTGAAGGTGGCACCGTCACCTATACCGCTACTGTAGGCGCGCCGGTGACCGGTTCGCCTGTGGTCGTGACCCTGGCCAACGGTCAGAACATCACCATCGAAGTCGGCAAGACCACCGGCACCGTCACCACCACCGCGCCGAACGATGCGCTGACCGGCCATGCGCCGCTGACCAACGCCATCACCGACGTGAGCGGCGGTAACTACGAAAACCTTGTGGCGGATAAAACGCCGGTTTCGACCAATGTCACTGACACCGTCGACACCACCAATCTGTCGCTCAGTGCCACTGGCACCGTGGCCGAGGGTGGCTCGATCGTTTACACCGCGACCCTGACCAACGCGGCTGGCTCGCCAGTCACGGTGACGTTAAGCAACGGCGCCGTCATCACCATCGACGCCGGTAAAACCACCGGTACCGTGACTGTTCCAGCTCCGGCCGATGACGTTTACAAAGACGCGGGCAAAGTCGAAGCAACCATTTCCACCGCGACCGGTGGCAACTTCGAGAACCTGGTGCCGAGCACCGTTCCTGCAGTCACCAACGTCACCGACACCATCGACACCACTACGGTCAAACTGACCGCGACCGAATCTGCGGCTGAAGGTGGCACCGTCACCTATACCGCTACCGTGGGCGCACCAGTGACCGGTTCGCCTGTGGTCGTGACCCTGGCCAACGGTCAGAACATCACCATCGAAGTCGGCAAGACCACCGGCACCGTCACCACCACCGCGCCGAACGATGCGCTGACCGGCCATGCGCCGCTGACCAACGCCATCACTAACGTGACCGGTGGCAATTACGAGAATCTGGTCGCCGACAAAACCCCGGTTTCGACCACCGTTACCGATACAGTCGACACCACCAACCTGTCGCTGAGCGCAACCAATTCGGTCGCCGAGGGTGGTTCGATCATCTACACCGCAACCCTGACCAACGCCGCTGGCTCGCCAGTGACCGTGACGTTGAGCAACGGTGCAGTCATCACCATCGAGGCCGGCAAAACCACCGGCACCGTAACCGTTCCAGCGCCAGCCGATGACGTTTACAAAGACGCAGGCAAAGTCGAAGCGACCATTTCGACCGCCACCGGTGGCAACTTCGAGAACCTGGTGCCGAGCACTGTTCCAGCCGCCACCAACGTGACCGACACCATCGACACCTCGACCGTCAAACTGACTGCCGACACTTCGGTGGCCGAAGGTGGCACCGTCACCTATACCGCAACCGTCGGTGCGCCGGTAACCGGTTCTCCGGTTGTGGTGACCTTGGCCAACGGCCAGAACATCACCATCGAAGTGGGTAAAACCACAGGCACCGTGACCAGCACTGCACCGAACGATGCGCTGACCGGTCATGCGCCGCTGACCAACTCGATCACCGGTGTGACTGGTGGCAATTACGAAAACCTCGTGGCTGACAAAACCCCGGTCAGCACTAACGTCACCGATACCGTCGACACCACCAACCTGTCGCTCAATGCGACCGGCACCGTGGCCGAGGGTGGCTCGATCGTTTACACCGCGACCCTGACCAACGCGGCTGGCTCGCCAGTCACGGTGACGTTGAGCAACGGCGCCGTCATCACCATCGACGCCGGTAAAACCACCGGTACCGTGACTGTTCCAGCTCCGGCCGATGACGTTTACAAAGACGCCGGTAAAGTCGAAGCGACCATCTCCAGCGCTACCGGTGGCAACTTCGAGAATCTGGTGCCTAGCACCGTTCCAGCCGTCACCAACGTCACCGACACCATCGACACCACCACGGTCAAACTGACCGCGACCGAGTCTGCGGCTGAGGGTGGCACCGTCACCTATACCGCAACCGTCGGTGCACCGGTAACCGGTTCGCCAGTGACCGTGACTCTCGCCAACGGCCAGAACATCACCATCGAGGTGGGTAAAACCACCGGTACTGTAACCACTACAGCACCGAACGACGCGCTGACCGGCCATGCGCCGTTGACCAACGCCATCACTAACGTGACCGGTGGCAATTACGAGAATCTGGTCGCCGACAAAACCACGGTTTCGACCACCGTTACCGATACAGTCGACACCACCAACCTGTCGCTGAGCGCAACCAATTCGGTCGCCGAGGGTGGTTCGATCATCTACACCGCGACCTTGACCAACGCCGCTGGCTCGCCAGTCACCGTGACGTTGAGCAACGGCGCCGTGATTACCATCGAAGCGGGCAAAACCACTGGCACTGTGACCGTTCCGGCACCTGCCGATGACGTGTACAAAGACGCCGGCACCGTTCAGGCAACGATCACCAACGCTACCGGTGGCAACTTCGAAAATCTGGTACCGAGTACTGTGCCGGCTGTGACTCAGGTCACCGACACCATCGACACCACCACGGTCAAACTGACCGCGACCGAGTCTGCTGCCGAAGGTGGTACCGTCACCTACACCGCGACCGTTGGTGCGCCAGTGACTGGCTCGCCAGTCGTGGTGACCCTGGCCAACGGTCAGAACATCACCATCGAAGTCGGCAAAACCACCGGCACCGTCACCACCACCGCGCCGAACGATGCGCTGACCGGTCATGCGCCATTGACCAACGCGATCACTGACGTGAGCGGTGGCAACTACGAGAACCTCGTTGCCGACAAAACCCCGGTCAACACCACGGTCACCGATACAGTCGACACCACCAACCTGTCGCTGTCCGCGACCGGTACCGTGGCCGAAGGTGGCTCGATCGTTTACACCGCGACCCTGACCAACGCCGCTGGCTCCCCAGTCACCGTGACCCTGTCGAACGGCGCCGTGATCACCATCGACGCCGGTAAAACCACCGGCACCGTGACCGTTCCGGCTCCGGCTGATGACGTCTACAAAGACGCCGGCACCGTTGAGGCCACGATCAAGAGCGCGACTGGCGGCAATTTCGAAAACCTGGTGACCAGCAACACCCCGGCCGTGACCAGCGTCACCGATACCATCGATACCACCACGGTCAAACTGACCGCGACCGAGTCTGCGGCTGAAGGTGGCACTGTCACTTACACCGCGACCGTCGGTGCGCCAGTCACCGGTTCGCCGGTTGTGGTGACTCTGGCCAACGGTCAGAACATCACCATCGAAGTCGGTAAAACCACCGGCACGGTGACCACCACCGCGCCGAATGACGTATTGACCGGTCATGCACCGTTGACCAACGCCATTACTAACGTGACCGGCGGCAACTACGAAAATCTGGTGGCCGACAAGACCCCGGTCAGCACCACCGTGACCGACACTGTCGACACCACCAACCTGTCCCTGAGCGCAACCAACTCGGTCGCCGAGGGTGGTTCGATCATCTACACCGCAACCCTGACCAACGCCGCTGGCTCGCCAGTGACCGTGACGTTGAGCAACGGTGCAGTCATCACCATCGACGCGGGCAAAACCACCGGCACCGTCACCGTTCCGGCTCCAGCGGACGACGTCTACAAAGACGCCGGTACCGTGCAGGCGACCATCAAGTCGGCGACAGGTGGCAACTTCGAAAATCTGGTACCGAACACCACGCCGGCCGTGACCAACGTCACCGACACCATCGACACCACTGGGGTGAAACTCAGCGCCACTGGCACCGTGGCTGAAGGTGGCACCGTCACCTACACCGCCACCGTCGGTGCGCCAGTCACGGGTTCGCCTGTCGTTGTGACACTTGCCAACGGCCAGACGATCACCATCGACATCGGCAAGACCACCGGCACCGTGACCGCCATCGCGCCGAACGATGCGCTGACCGGCCACGCGCCGTTGACCAACTCGATCACTAACGTGACCGGCGGCAACTACGAAAATCTGGTGGCCGACAAGACGCCGGTCAGCACCACTGTGACCGACACTGTCGACACCACCAACCTGTCCCTGAGCGCCACTAATACGGTCGCCGAGGGTGGTTCGATCATTTACACCGCAACCCTGACCAACGCGGCTGGCTCGCCAGTCACCGTGACTCTGTCGAACGGCGCCGTGATCACCATCGACGCCGGTAAAACCACTGGCACCGTGACCGTTCCTGCCCCGGCTGATGACGTCTACAAAGACGCCGGCACCGTGCAGGCAACCATCACCAATGCCAGCGGCGGCAACTTCGAAAACCTGGTACCAAGCACCGTACCGGCCGTGACCAGCGTCACCGATACCATCGACACCACTACCGTGAAGTTGTCTGCCACCGGTACAGCGGCCGAAGGCGGCAACGTTGTCTACACCGCCACCGTCGGTGCGCCAGTCACTGGCTCGCCAGTCGTGGTAACCCTGGCTAACGGCCAGACGATCACCATCGACATCGGCAAGACCACCGGCACCGTGACCACTGCTGCGCCAAACGACGCGCTGACCGGCCACGCTCCACTGACCAACGCCATCACCAACGTCAGCGGCGGCAACTACGAGAACCTCGTGGCCGACAAAACGCCGGTCAGCACCACCGTGACCGATACCGTCGACACCACCAACCTGTCGCTGTCCGCGACCGGCACCGTGGCCGAAGGCGGCTCGATCGTTTACACCGCAACCCTGACTAACGCCGCTGGCTCGCCAGTGACCGTGACCCTGAGCAACGGCGCCGTGATCACCATCGACGCCGGCAAAACCACCGGCACCGTCACCGTCCCTGCTCCGGCCGACGACGTCTATAAAGACGCCGGCACCGTGCAGGCCACGATCAAGACTGCCACCGGTGGCAGCTTCGAAAATCTGGTTCCAAGCACCACGCCAGCCGTGACCAGCGTCACCGACACCATCGACACCACTGGCGTGAAACTCAGCGCCACGGGCACCGTGGCCGAAGGTGGCACCGTCACCTACACCGCCACCGTCGGTGCACCTGTGACTGGCTCGCCAGTCGTGGTGACCCTGGCCAACGGCCAGACGATCACTATCGACATCGGCAAGACCACCGGCACCGTGACCAGCATCGCGCCAAACGATGCACTGACCGGCCACGCTCCGTTGACCAACTCGATCAGCAACGTGACCGGCGGCAATTACGAAAACCTCGTGGCCGACAAGACCCCGGTCAGCACCACCGTGACCGACACCGTCGACACCACCAGCCTGTCGCTGAGCGCGACCCCGGCGGTGAACGAGGGCGGCCAGATCACCTACACCGCGACCCTGAGCAACGCCGCCGGCTCGCCAGTGACCGTGACCTTGAGCAACGGTTCGGTGATCACCATCGACGCCGGCAAAACCACTGGCACCGTGACCGTTCCGGCTCCGGCTGACGATGTCTACAAAGACGCCGGCAGCGTGCAGGCGACCATCACCAACGCCAGCGGTGGCAACTTCGAGAACCTGGTACCGAGCACGACACCGGCCGTCACCAGCGTCGCCGATACCATCGACACCACCACCGTCAGCATCACCGGCAGCACCTCGGTGACCGAAGGCCAGACCGCCAGCTACACCGTCAGCCTGACCCACCCGGCGCAAACCGACGTGACCCTGAAAATCGTCTACAGCGGCACCGCCGCCGACGGTTCGGACTTCACTGGCGTGTACACCGTGAAGATCCCGGCAGGCGCCAGCAGCGCGCAGTTCAACGTCGCGACCATCGATGACAAGATCACCGAAGGCACCGAGAACTTCGTGGTCAAGATCGACTCGGCCACCGGCGGCAACTTCGAGAACCTGGCTGTCAGCAGCACCAACGGCAGCGTCAGCACCTCGATCATCGACAACGATGCGCCACCGGTCATCGACCTGGATGCCAACAACTCCAGCGGCGCCACCGGTGCCGACTACAAGGTGACGTTCACCGAAAACACCCCGGGCGCCGGCGTGTCGATTGCCGACACTGACCTGACGATCACCGACCCGGACAGCACCATGCTGACCGGTGCGACCATCGTCCTGACCAACCGTCAGGACGGCGATGCGCTGAACCTCGGCAACAGCGTCAACGGCATCACCATCAATGCCAACAGCACCAACGGCACCGTGACCCTGACCCTGTCGGGTAACGCGACGCTGGCTGACTACATGCAGGCCATCAAGAACATCACCTTCACCAACAGCAGTGAAGACCCGAGCACCGTGCCACGGTTCATCACCGTGACCGTGACCGATGGCGGCAACTACTCCAACACTGCGACCACCACGGTCAACGTGGTGGCGGTCAACGATGCGCCGGTTGCAGCGCCAGTCAACGTCACTGGCACCGAAGACACCCCGCTGATCCTCGGCTGGTCGACCTTCGGTGTGACCGACGTGGACAGCCCGGCCAGCAGCCTGGGGATCAAAATCACCCAGCTGCCGGGCGAAGGCAAACTGCAGTATCTGGACGGTTCGACCTGGAAAGACGTCGCCAACAACCAGACCTTCAGCAAGGCTGACATCGACGCGGGCAAGCTGCGCTTCCTGCCGGATGCCAACGAGTCGGGCGTCAACGGTTACGGCGGCACCGGCATGGGCAACAACCAGGCCGACTACGCGCAGATCAAGTTCCAGCCCACCGACGGCCAACTGCTGGGCAACACCGGCACCGTGAAGATCGACATCACGCCAGTGGCGGATGCACCGACCGTGAGCGTGGCCGACAACAGCGTGAAATCCACCGGACTGGTCAAGGAAGTCTGGACCGGTCTGGCGGGCCTGGGTACCAGCGGCAATGGCGCTGACTCGACCACGCTGAAAAACGTGATCGATGGCGCCGGCACCCCGAACTCCAGCACCAACGTGGCCAACGTGCAGTCGGACGGCAGCGTGACCGCCGGCACCGCGTCGAAAACCTCGGGCCTGATCTATCTGGAAGCTGGCAAGACCTACAGCTTCAGCGGCGTAGCTGACGACAGCCTGCTGATCACCATCGGCGGCAAGAGCGTGGCGTCGGGCACCTGGGGCGCGGGCGGTACGATCAGCGGTTCGTTTACCCCGACCACCAGCGGCTACTACACCCTGGACATTTACCACCACAACCAGAGCGGCCCGGGCAGCTATGACGTGAACCTGTCGGTCAACGGCAGCACGCCGATCGACCTGAGCAGCGCCGGCGTGCCGATCTACACCGGCGTGCAGGATCTGGTGAATGCCGGTGTGACCGTCTCCGACCTGCACGGTACCAACGGCGAAGGCTACTACGACGGCTACAAACTCAACACCGGCGCCGAAGGCACCACGGTGAAACTGTCGGCGATCAACACCGCGCTGACCGACACCGACGGCTCGGAAACCCTGAGCGTGAAGATCAGCGGTGCGCCGGTCGGTTCGGTTCTCTCCGACGGCCATGGCCACAGTTTCACCGTCACCGCGAGCAATGGCGAAGCCAACGTCACCGGCTGGAGCCTCGGCAGCCTGACCCTGACCCCGCCGACCTACTACAACGGCCAGTTCAACCTGACCGTGACGTCGACTTCCAGCGAGATGGTCGGCGGCTCGGCCAGCAGCACCGCGACGATTCCGGTCACCGTGGTGCCGGCGGTGTACAACGCCGTGGTCGGTACTTCGGGCGATGACACCTTCAACGGCACCGACGGCAACGACATCATGGTCGCCGACATCGGCGGTCTGACCGTGGTGCCGGGTACCAACTACAACATTGCGTTCATGGTCGACAGCTCGGGCAGTATGAGCACCTCGTCGATCAACGCGGCCAAAGACTCGCTGACCTCGGTGTTCAACACCCTCAAGCAGAGCCTGGGCGGCAGCAACTCGGGGACCGTGAACATCTTCCTGGTGGACTTCGATACCCAGGTCAACAAGTCGGTCTCGGTGAACCTCAACGACCCGAACGCGCTGACCCAGCTCAAAGCCGTACTCGACTCGATGACCTCCGGTGGCGGCACCAACTACGAAGACGTGTTCAAGACCACGGCCAACTTCTTCCAGAGCACGGAAGCGCTGGCCAACACCGGGGCGAAGAACCTTACCTACTTCATCACCGACGGCCAGCCGACCTACTACCAGAGCGGCGAGCAGACCAACCCGACGCTGTATGGCAGCGTGAAGTTCGACAGTGTGGTCACGACCAGCAACTACAAGCTGGGCGATACCTTCAGCACGTACATCGACAACACGCATTACCTGAGCATCAACTCCAGCGGTTATGCCCAGTTGCAGACCTACAACGGCCGCGGCTGGACCACCACCAACCTGGGCACGGTTCACGCTCAGGGTGACGGCACCTACGAGCTGTCGAGCCTGGCCGGCACTGGTAACAGCACCACGACTGCCACCACCGACAACTCCAGCAGCAGCTTCGCCTTGCTCAGCGGTCTGTCGAACGTCGAAGCCATCGGTATCAACAGCGGTGTCAGCCTCAACGACCTGAAACCGTATGACTCGGATCACTTGCCGCAAACCAACATCGATCCGAAGGATCTGGCCAACTCGATCATCGGCCATACCGAAGCGACGATGCCGGGCAACGACACTGTCAGCGGTGGCGACGGCAACGACATCCTGTTCGGCGACCTGGTGAGCTTCAACGGCATTGCCGGCGAGGGTTATCAGGCGATGCAGGCGTTCGTGGCGCAGCAGACCGGCGTGGATGTCAGCAAAGTCACCACCAGCAACGTGCACCAGTACATCACCGAGCACTATCAGGCGTTCGATGTCTCCGGTGCGCACGATGGCAACGACACGCTGCTGGGTGGCGCAGGCAATGACATCCTCTTCGGCTCGGGCGGCAACGACCTGCTCGACGGCGGCAAGGGCAATGACATCCTGCTCGGCGGCACCGGCAACGACACGCTGATCGGTGGCCAGGGCAACGACATCCTGATCGGTGGTTCCGGTGCCGACACCTTCGTCTGGAAAGCAGGCGACACCGGCAACGACGTGATCAAGGACTTCAACGCCAGCGAAGGCGACCGCATCGACCTGCGTGACCTGTTGCAGGGCGAAACCGGCAGCACCATCGACAACTTCCTGAAGATCACCACGGTTGATGGCACGTCGTCGCTGCAAGTCAGCTCGGCGGGCAAGTTCAACTCCGGCGACGCGGCAGCCGCCACGCCGGACGTGACGATCAAACTGGAAGGCAACAACTGGTCGAGCGCCAACATTCACAACCTGATCGCCGGCAGCGATCCGACCATCAAGGTCGACCACAACAACAGCTGATGCGTGTACAAAACGGCCGCCCCTTGGGGCGGCCGTCACGTTTGCGGCTAACTCGGCGGTGACGATTTCGTCGCCAGCCCGCATACTCGCGCGCAGTTGGCCTATGCTGCTGACAGCATGACGCTGGTTCTTTCTGAGGGATGCTCAATGTTTTACGTGCAACGCGATGCGCAGGGTCAGTTGATTCGCGTGGAAGCGGCGGCCTACGCCGAGGCCACGGAAACGCTGCCGGCCGACCACCATGACATCCAGGCCTGGTTCGCCAACGCGGCCGTGGAAAACAGCCTCAAACAGCTCAAGCAGAGCGACTTTGAAATGATTCGGGTACTCGACGACCTGATTCAGGTGCTGACCCAGAAGGGCGTGATCCGCGTCACCGACCTGCCGCCGGCGGCGCAAGCCAAACTGATGGACCGGACCCAGGCACGGGAAGCGTTGGGCGGGTTGAGCCACCTGATCGATGAAGATGAAGGCGGGCTGATCTGATCCGCGATCTTCAGTGACCTGACAGTCCCCTTCGCGAGCAGGCTCGCTCCCACATTGGAATGCATTTCAAATGTGGGAGCGAGCTTGCTCGCGAAGGCGTCCGCAAAAACTCCGCAAAATCAGGGCCGATACGCCCGCATGAACAACCCCACCACTTCCTGCACATGACTCTCTGAGGCTTCTTCGCTCAGCGGTTCACCGCAGCAATACAGCAAACGAAAATTCCCCGCACCCTTGAGCAGGCAGAAGAAATGCTCGGCGGCATTGCGCGGCAGGTCGATGCTCAGCACGCCGGTCTCGTCGATGCGTTTGAGCAGCCGCTCCATGCCTTGCACCATGCGTTCGGGGCCAGCGTCGAAGAAGATCTGCGACAGCTTCGGATCCTGGGTGCCCAGCGCCATCATCAAGCGATGCAGATTTACCGACTCGTCGCTGTTGATCAGCTGATGAAAGCCCCGGGCAATGTTCAGCAACACATTTTCCACGGGGATGCCGGCGGGCAATTCGAAGAACAGCGGCGGTAACTGCTCCTCGCATTTGGCCATTACCGCGGAGGAGAACAGCGTCTCCTTGTCGTTGAAGTGGCTGTAAACCGTCAGTTTCGACACGCCCGCCTCGGCGGCGACCGCGTCCATGCTGGTGTTGGCGTAGCCGTGACTCAGAAACAGGGTTTTCGCCGCATCGAGGATTGCCCGGCGCTTGGCCGGATCCTTCGGACGGCCCGGGCCGTTTGGAGCTGAAAGATTGTTCGACATTCTTCGCTTTTAATACTGGACTGGTGAGTTTGCTATTAATACCATACCGGCCAGTATAAATATTCCAAGCACCATAAGCGAAAGGTCCGTCACCATGTTCCGCTATGCGTTGTCCTTTGCCGTGCCAGTCAGTCTGGCTGTTTTATTGTCCGCATGCGGTCAGGAAGAGGCGACGTCAGTCAGCGTTCGACCGGCCATGGTGGTGCAGCCAGAGCCTTCGGCGCAGGCGATGGAAAGTTATCCGGGTGAGGTTCGCGCCCGCTACGAACCCGATCTGGCGTTCCGCATTGGCGGCAAAGTCAGCCGACGACTGGTCGAGGAAGGCCAGCGCGTGAAGGCTGATCAACCATTGGCCGAGCTCGATCCGCAGGACGTACGCCTGCAACTGGAAGCCACTCGCGCCCAGGTCGCCGCCGCTGAAGCCAATCTGAACCTGGTGCGCGCCGAGCGTGACCGCTACAAAACCTTGATGGAGCGGCAGATGGTCAGCCGTTCTGCCTACGACAACGCGGAAAACCTCTACCGCTCCGGCGAAGCCCGCCTCAAGCAAATCAAAGCCGAATTCAACGTCTCG
>NZ_JABULD010000473.1:0-46040 GCF_014060985.1 Pseudomonas sp. MD195_PC81_125 | reverse complement strand
CCTCGCGCAGTTTGCGCGCGAGGCCGGCGGTGTTGCGCGTCGGGTTGACCAGATTATCTTTGGTCGCAGCGATCAGCAGCGCCGGAGGCTCGCCTTGCCGGACATGGTTGATCGGCTGCGATTGCGGCGGTGAGTCAGGCCAGAAGAATACCGGGCGCACAGCGGCATTCTTGATCGGCAGAAAATCGTACGGCCCGGCCAGGCCGATCCAGCCGCTGAGGTCTTTCGACGACATGCCCACCGCACCGAGCAGCGCAGGGTCGAGCGCCAGCATCGCCGCATTGTAGGCCCCGGAACTGTGGCCCATCAGGAACAGGCGTTGCGGGTTGCCGGAGAACGCGCGGATATGCGCCCGGGTCCAGGCCACTGCCCGCGCCGAGTCTTCAAGAAACAGCGGATAGCGCACTTGCGGGTACAGCCGATAGTCCGCCAGCACCGCGACGATCCCCCGCGATGCCAGCGCCTCGCCGACAAAGGCGTAATCGCCACGATCACCGCTGTTCCAGCTGCCACCGTAGAAAAACACCACCACCGGTGCGCCCTCCAGTGGCTGGCGTGGCACGTAGACGTCGAGCTTCTGCCGTGGATCGTCGCCGTAGGCAATGCCCGCCGTTCGCTGGAACGTATCATCGGGTGTCAGCGCATTGAGCACCTTGACCGGCGAACACCCCGACAGCACCAGCAGCAGGCACCCGCCGAGGATTGAACCAAACCGTTGCCACAGCGGGTTTGTCATGGGTGCCACACCTCAAGATTGATCGTTCTGCCAGTGCCGCCGCACATGGTCGAGCCGTGCCTGCTGGCTCAGCCCGTCCGGCACGCCCGGCAGTTGCGCCCGGGGATGCTGCAAGCGTAGCCATAACCAGCCATCCAGCACCGCGCGGTCGCTGAAACCCAGGCTCAGGCCCTCCTGCACATGGGAGGCCATCCGCGCATAGTCGGTTCCCATGGATTGGCACCAGCGCCAGATGTGTTGTTCCAGCAGACAGTTTTGCAAGCGTTCGCGCTGGCGCCGGGTCAGGCTTTCGTCGACGCTCAGCGGCTCGACCGCCCATTGCGGATTGCGCAGTTGCTGCCAGCCTTCACTGCCAATGGCGAGGTCAGCCCAGGTACCACCGAACCAGCGCAGCAGTTGGATCGGCCCGAGCCAGCGGCTCAGGTCGGCGGCATCACAGGCATCGAAGAAGTAACTGGCTGTCTGCCGGTTGTAGTAACCGAGCAAGGCGCGATGATTGAGCCCGAACGAGACGGTCAGCATCCGTCGCAAATGACTCAGAAGAATCTGCCACGAGGCATCGCTCGCGATCAGCAGACCACGCCAGGTCTGCGGATCACGGGTGACACAGCGCCGCCAGTGCCGGGCACTCGTGCAGGTCGACCAGCAGCGGCCCGAGCTCGCTTACCGCCTGAAATTCGGTGCCCTCGAACAGCCGCGTGCAATGGACGGCGGCGAACCCCTGACGCAACGTCGTCAGCGCCTGCTGCGCATCGGCGCCATCGAGCAGCAGCCACTGTGTCTGCGGGGTGAATGGCGCGCCGCTCAAGTGGCGCCGCCCTGTCCCAGCGACGCGACCAGCCGGCAACTGCAGATTGTCGCCGTGCAGTGGTTATAACTGCCACCGCCGGGCACCAGACACAACAGCAACAGCGGTTCGGCGGACATCAACCACCGCGCCAGACCTGCACTCGGCAGAACGTCCGGCAGCACCGAAGGCTCCTGGGAGTCTTCGATCAGGGCCGGTTCCTGCAACACACCACTGATCACCGGTTGATCCGGATCGCCCTCAAGAAAACTCACCACCACCTCGACGCCCTCGTCCAACGCTGCCGGCGCCGTCTCGCTCAACGCCGCAGAAAGGGGCAGCCAGCAGTGGCTGGCAGCAGCGCCTTCCCCCTGATAGAGCCAGTCAAACTGCACCGCTACCGACCGCCATTCGTCAGGTTGGGGCTCAGCGACGGTCACCACCCAGGCCCGTTGCAGACTGTGCATGCGCGGTGGTGTAGCAGGGCTCGTCGGCGGGGCAAGAGGCGCCTGGGCCGAGGCAAGAATCCGGTTGCTGTATGGCGGTTCGCTGGCCGGATCAGCACGATGCTCGATCCGGTTCAGCAGCCAGCGGCGGTTGCACTCGGCAAACGGATGTGCGCTCAGTGCCAGCCACCGCGCGCTGCGCAAGGTTGGCAGATCACTGTGGCCGTGGGCTTTGCCGGGGCGAGCCAAACGCTCCTGGATATCGCTGGCATCCACTTGCATCTGCCAGCGCCGGACACTCGGCGAGTTCGCGTCATTGTCCACAGATGCCCCGCCAGCCAGCGGAAACCTTGCGGGATCATCAACGAAGACCAGGCAGTGCCCGTCAGGCCGATGCTCGAAGTAGTAGTGAATTCGCGCCTGCGCACACAGCCGCTGCACGAACTGCAGGTCCGACTCGCGGTATTGGGTGCAAAACGTGCGTACCGGGTATTCGCCGTGCAAATCAAAACGCCGTTGCGCGCCAGCGATACCGTGCTCCTTGAGGACCTGTGCGAGGATCTGCGGCACACACTGGCTGCTGAAAATGCGCTGACTGAAACGCAGCGCCAGACAACTCAACTTCGGTCCCAGCGTCACTCGGCACAACCGCACCCCCGCCTCGTGCTCATGCTGCACGACGCTCTGCAATTGCCCGCTCAGGCCATTGTGCCTGGGGCCGAAATGCAGGAACGCCGAGCGGTACAGCAGACCGGCCAGGTCCAGTTGCGGGTCATCGATCAACAGGTCAATGTCAAACGCAAAAGGTTCGCTGATGCCCTCACTGCCGGTAAAGGCCAGCACCTCGAAGGGGTCGGGCAGCCCCGTTACATCGAGACGAAACGACGGCTCGTTGACTGATTCGAACATGGGCGGATCTCTACAGGAGGGGCGGCCGGGGATTCTCGCCGAGAGACATGGCCGAGTAGAGAGCTGAAGTACAACTTAGGAAATGACCTACGCGAAAAGCAGACGGGATCACTTCACCGGCTGTGGCAGGCAGTTATTTCGCGGGAAATTTGGGAGATGTCCCACCGGGTCATCTGAATTTTCCACCGCTTTCGCGGAAATTTCAGACAACCCGGTGCAACAGCATCTGTCTCAGGAAGACAGGTAGGAGGAGCGGGTCAGCCCCAGACGCAAGGCATCGAGGAACTGCGTGCGTTCGCTGGCACTGATGCGGGCACTGGCGCACTTGTCACGGTAGTGGGTCATCAGTTCTTCCGGCGACAAGTGCACGTAGCGCAGCATGTCTTCGATGGTGTCGTGGGTCTCGATACCGGCGTGGTACACGCTGCCATCGGCGTTCTGATAGATGTTCACCGAGTCGGTGTCACCGAACAGGTTGTGCATGTCGCCGAGAATTTCCTGATAGGCGCCGACCAGGAACACCCCCAGCAGATAGTCTTCACCTTCGTTCAGACCGTGCACGGGCAGGCTGGTCTCGATGCTCTGCTCGTCGACGTACTGGTTGATCTTGCCGTCGGAGTCGCACGTCAGGTCTTGCAGCACGGCACGACGCAGCGGCTCTTCGTCCAGACGATGCAGCGGGATGATCGGCAGCACCTGATCAATCGCCCAGGTGTCCGGCAGGCTCTGGAACACCGAGAAGTTGCAGATGTACTTGTCGGCCAGCTTGTCGTTGAGTTCGTCGAGCACCTGACGGTGCGAACGCTGACGGGCTTTCAACGAGTTATGCAGGCGACGGCACACCGCGAAGTAGCACTGCTCGGCCAGGGCTTTTTCAGCCAGGGTCAGTTTGCCGTCGGCGTACTGCGAAGCCACGTCGCTCATGTAGTGCGTCGCGCGCCAGTAGGTCTCGGTGACCATTTCGATATCGGTCGGGCCGAGCAGGTCAACCAGCCACTGCACGGTTTCCGGCAGTGCTTCCTTGTTTTCGATCTGTGGCACGTCGTCGTTGTGCTTCTCGACGTCAGTCACTTGCACCACCAGCATCGCGTGGTGTGCGGTCAGCGAACGGCCGCTTTCGGAGAAGATGTGCGGATGCGGCAGGCTCTGCGCGTCGCAGAACTCCTTGAGCATGCCGACCACGACACCGGCGTAATCGTCCATGTCGTAGTTGATCGAACTGGCATTGCGCGAGTGGGTACCGTCATAGTCGACACCCAGACCGCCGCCGACATCGATGTGATCGACCGGCAGGCCCAGGTTGCGCAGCTCGCCGTAGTAACGGATGGCTTCCTTGAAACCGTGCTGGTAGTCAGCCAGGTTGGCAATCTGCGAACCCATGTGGAAGTGCAGCAGGCGAATGCCTGATCCAGGCCCGCGGCGCGGAAACGCTCGACCACCGACAGCAGTTGCGCCGCCGACAGACCGAACTTGGATTTCTCGCCACCGGTGTCCGCCCACTTCGACGACGCCAGCGACGACAGGCGCACGCGCAGGCCGACCTGTGGCTTGACCTTGAGCGAGGCCGCTTCTTCGATCACCAGGCCGACTTCGGATTCTTTCTCGATGACGATGAACACGTTGTGGCCGAGCTTCTGGCCCATCAGCGCCAGACGGATGAACTCGCGGTCCTTGTAACCGTTGCAGACGATGGTGCCGCCCTTCGGCGCCAGCGCCAGCACCGCCAGCAGCTCAGGCTTGGAGCCGGCTTCCAGACCGATGGAAACGTTCTGGGTGGCGATGATGTTCTCGATCACCGCTTCCTGCTGGTTGACCTTGATCGGGTACAGCGCGGTGTACTTGCTCTGGTATTCCAGGCGCTCGATGTTCGAGTCGAAAGCACCGGTCAGCTGACGGACGCGGTCTTGCAGGATGTCGGGGAAACGTACCAGCAACGGCAGGGACAAGCCGCTCTTGCGCAGTTGGTCGACTTGTTCGAACAGGTCGATAGGCGAACTGCTCGGGCCGTTCGGACGAACTTCGACGCGACCGGCGTCATTGATCGCGAAATACCCGGCCCCCCAATGGCGAATCCCGTAAACACTGCGGCTGTCCGCAACTGTCCATTGGCTGCCATCGTCTTTGCGTGTGCGTCGTACGGACATCGAAGTCCCCTATAAAGAAGTCATAGTGCGTCGCCTGATCGCAGGCCGGCGCAGTCTAAAGAATGAAAATGACGGTTCGTCAGCGCGGCGGTAGACCGCGCTGACCGCGTGTAGTTTAGAAACCGGTCATGAACAGGCTCTGTGAAAACCATGGAGACGACGCCGGATCTGAACTGCTTCAGTGCCGGATCAAGCCGCAGATGGATTTCACAGAGGCTGCTAGCCGCCGGACTTCTTCGCTTTGAAACCGTGTTTGATCAGCTCTGCCAAGAGTAGCTCGACATGATCGCCCTGGATTTCGATGACCCCGTCCTTCAACGCCCCACCGGTGCCGCAACGTTTCTTCAACGTTGTCACCAGTTCCTTCAGGGCGTCTTCGGCCAGCGGCACGCCGGTGATGGTGGTCACCGTTTTGCCGCCACGGCCCTTGCTCTCGCGACGCACGCGGGCAATGCCGTCCCCGGCCGGGATCACGGTTTGTTTGCAGATACAGGCGTCCACCGGTTTGCTGCATTCCGGGCAATGACGACCTGCGTCGGTGGAAAATACCAGGCCGCCCAGGGCGGCGAAGGATGCGGCTTTTTTGGCCACCGGCAATCCTCTTGGGAGGACAAAGACTGATCGCGACCTTGGGCAAGGTCATCGACCGCGAAGCCCCACTCAGGCAGGGGCAGCGCTACTGCACCGAAACAATTGAACCGCTCGACTTCGACCTGCAGGAGCTGTCGAGTGCAACGAGGCTGCGATCTTTTGATCCTGGTCTTCAAAAATCAAACGATCGCAGCCTTCGGCAGCTCCGACAGGCCTGTCATCGTTCAGGCCCACATCAAACCATTCGGTGCAGCTTGAAAAGGTCGCGCAGTGTAACGGCAAAAAGCGCAATTGCTAAGAGCCAATCGGCGCCAATTTATGTGTTCTTTGCGACGTCGCTTTGCTGCGCGTTCAGATAGCGCCTCAACGCGGCCAGAGAGTCCGGGCAGTAAGGCTTTTGCTCGATTTCCAGCAGCACCTGTTCGACCGGAATGAAGCGTGCTTCCAGCACTTCTTCCGGCTGCAGTTTCAGCGGACCGTCCCACACCGCGGAAAACGCCGAGCACCACAGGCGATTGCCGGTGTCCTCGAAGAAGAAATGATCGTGGGCGGTCAGTTCCACCCCGCTCACCCCCAACTCCTCTTCCAGCTCGCGGGCCGCCGATTCGGCGTAGGTCTCATCGGCCTGGACCATGCCGCCGGCCGCCACGTCCCAATAACCGGGATAGATCGCCTTGCTCAAGGTGCGCCGATGCACGCAGAGCTCACCGGCACTGTTGAACAGCATGATGTAAGTGCCGCGACCGATCAGCCCACGCTCACGCAGATCGGCCCGCACCAGGGCGCCGAGCAGGTTGTCCTGCTCGTCGACCCAGGCGATCTGTTCAGCATCGGAGGCGGCGCGATGGGCCGCCTCTTTGGCGCTCTCGTCCATGACTCAGCCCTGATTGAGCAGTTGACGCAGATCGATCACGGCGGCGTTGGCCCGGGAGATGTAGTTGGCCATGACCAGCGAGTGGTTGGCCAACACGCCGAAGCCGCTGCCGTTAAGAATCATCGGACTCCAGACCGGCTCCTGCGAGGCTTCCAGCTCACGAATGATCTGGCGCACGCTGACCGTGGCGTTCTTCTTCGCCAGCACATCGGCGAAATCGACTTCGATGGCGCGCAGCAGGTGCGACAGCGCCCAGGCCTGACCGCGTGCTTCATAGAACACGTTGTCGATCTGCATCCACGGAGTCTCGACCACTTCTTCGTCAACCTGCGGCACTTCGCCCACCGCCGGCACTTCGGTTTTCAGTGCGGTGTTGAGCTTGACCCGGCCGACACTGGCCGACAGGCGTTGCGACAGCGAACCCAGGCGAGTGCCGACATCGCCCAGCCAGTTGTTCAGGTTGTCGGCGCGGGCGTAGAACAAGGCGTTTTTCTGCGTTGGATCAGACAGACGCGCCTGATAACGGCTCAGGGAGTTGATGCCTTCCTGATACTCCGATTCGCTCGACGGCAGGATCCAGCTCTTGTTGTCGAAGTTGAAACGCGGTTCGGCCTTGGCCAGATCGGCGTCTTCAGCCGACTGCGACTGCGAACGGGCGAAGTCTTTGCGCAGCGCCCGGGTCAGGTCACGCACTTGCACCAGCACGCCGTATTCCCAGCTCGGCGTGTTGTCCATCCACAGGCCTGGCGGGAAGCGGTCGTTGGAAATGTAGCCACCCGGCTTGTTCAGCAGCGTGCCGGCAACAGTCTTGAGGGTTTCGACCGTGGTGTAGCCGACCACCATTTGCTTGCCTTCTTTCTCGGCAGCCGCCTGGGCATTTTGTGCCACCGGGAACAGCGCGGGCTCCTGGCTCCAGTACCAGCCCAGGCCAATGGTCACCAGCAGATAAATGCCGATCATCGTGGCCAGCGCGCGGCTGAACAGCAGCCCGCCCACGTAGCTGCGGGTGGCCGACTTCGGTTCAGCGGCACGTTCAGGCGCGCTGCCCGCGCGGTTCTTCCAGTCCAGCATGGCGATATCCTTTCAATCACTTGGGTTCAACGGTTCGACCACAACCATACAACAACGTGCCAAGGCCGGGCACCCGCCATCGAAGAGAAGCAGAAAATCCACGGAGAGCGCGACCTCAAGCTGCGAACTTTCTAAGGGTTTCCCTGATGCATCATCCACGCTAAAAGTCGGCACGCCGTCGTCAAGGATCAATCCAAACCTGCACCATAGCGGTGTTGCCAAAGATTTTTTCGCTGACCAAGCCGCCCGACGCGCCCGGTTTCAGGGGACTTCATCGACGAACGGGTCGAATCCAGCACCAACTGGTCAGAAACTGAATTGTGCAGCACCGCAGATTATTGACGCACGACACTCATATAAGGGAAAAGAGGTGCTAGCATAGAGCCACCAGTCGATCTCAGCATGCGCCCTAACTAGTAGTCAGGATATGACCGAGCCAGAAGACCCCAGCCGTGAGCGCCTCAAGCACCACTTTGCCCAGCGGGTAATTCATCAGGCACGTCAGATTCTTGAGATATGGCAGCGCCTGCAACGCAGTGAGTGGTCCACTGCCGACCTCGCCGAACTGAGCGAAGCGAACTTGCGCCTGCTGCGTTTTGCCGAGCGCTTCGAGCAGCCCGAGCACACGCAACTGGCTCATCACATCAGCCAGTCGCTGGAAGCGGTGGACGCCAATCGCGGGCGTCTGAGCAGCGGCCTGATCACCGACCTCAATCGCTTGATGCAGCGCCTGTCGCGCACCGGTCTGCGCCATGGCGATCAACTCGACCAGACCTTCCTGCCGCCGCTACGCAAACCAATCTACGTGATGCTGCAGGATCACGACCGCGCCGAACGCCTGGCCAAGCAGCTGGAATTCTTCGGGCTGACCGCACAGGCGCTGGACAGCGTCGCCGCATTTCGCTCCTCGATGGTCGAGCGCTTGCCGGCCGCAATTGTCATGGACGTGGACTTCAGCGGCGCCGGCGTCGGCCTGCAACTGGCCGCCGAAGCGCAGGTCGGCCTGGAAGAACCGCTGCCGCTGCTGTTCTTCAGCCTGCACGAAACCGACACCCCGACCCGCCTCGCCGCCGTGCGCGCTGGCGGCCAGGAATTCCTCACCGGCACCCTTGAAGCGTCGAGCCTGCTGGAGAAGATCGAAGTCCTGACCTGCGTCGCCCAGTACGAACCTTATAAAGTGCTGATCATCGACGACTCCCGCGCCCAGGCCCTGCACACCGAACGCCTGCTCAACAGCGCCGGAATCGTCACGCGTACCCTGATCGAACCGATCCAGGCGATGGCCGAACTGGCGGACTTCCAGCCGGACCTGATCATCCTCGACATGTACATGCCGGCCTGCACCGGCACCGAACTGGCCAAGGTCATTCGCCATAACGACCGTTACGTCAGCGTGCCGATCATCTACTTGTCCGCCGAGGACGATCTGGACAAGCAGCTCGACGCGATGAGCGAGGGTGGCGACGACTTCCTGACCAAGCCGATCAAGCCGCGACATCTGATCACCACCGTGCGCAACCGCGCCGCCCGTGCGCGCAACCTCAAGGCGCGGATGGTCCGCGACAGCCTCACCGGCCTGTACAACCACACGCACATCCTGCAATTGCTCGAAGACTGCTCGTTCCGCGCCCGGCGCGAGAACAAGCCGCTGAGCTTTGCCATGCTCGACATCGACCACTTCAAACGGGTCAACGACAGCCACGGCCACCCGATGGGCGACCGAGTGATCAAGAGCCTGGCGCTGTTCCTCAAGCAACGCTTGCGCAAGACCGACTTCATCGGTCGTTACGGCGGCGAAGAGTTCGCCATTGTCATGCCCGACACTGATATAGAAGCCGCGCACAAAGTGCTCGACGAGATCCGCCAGCGCTTTGCCGAAATCCACTATCCGGCGCAGCCGCAGGATTTGTGGTGCACCTTCAGCGCCGGCGTGGTGGAAATGCACGAAGACTCCGACAGCCTGATGATGGCCAGCCAGGCCGACGAAGCGCTGTACCGCGCCAAGGGTGCCGGACGCAATCGGGTGCAGACCGCGCGCGACTCAAAGCAAAGTGCCACCTTTTCATCGGAATCCACCGATTCGGTCATAACCCTGTAACAGAACCGCAATAAATTCAGGCGCTTACCATTTCTGCCGTTGGTAGCCGTCATGCGCCTGAAGTTGCTCACCAATCTCAACACCCTGCTGCTGGTCGCCGTCTGCGTGGCCCTCGGCGCGACGCTGTGGTGGTCGCAAAAAGCCCTGGAGCGTCCGTATCTGTTGATGGAGCGCTACCTGGGCCTGTCGCAGCAATTTCAGAATGACGTGGCGCGCAATGTCGAGGACTACCTCGCCAGCGGCGATGCCCTGCGCCTGAGCAGTGCCAGCCAGGCCATCGACGGCTTGCAGAGGGAACTCGGTGAACTGCCACCGCCGCTGGCCGAGACCCTGCGCCCGAGCCTGTCGAGCCTGGAAGCATTCAGCAAAACCGACCTGCTCGCCGCCGGCAAACTGGCCGGTGATCCGCAGGCACTGCTGCTGCAAGCCGAACGCGAACTGAGCGCCAGCCTCGATCAACTCAGTACCTACGCCAATGGCAACGCGACGTACCTGACGCCGCTGCTCGTCGCTTCGCAGCACTTGGGCAAATTGTCGCTGGCCCGCGACAAACTGGTCAGCAGCGGCCGCAGTGAACTGGCGGCCGATGTCGAGCGTGAAGTCGACAATATCCGCACCCAGGCTCAGGCCATCGATGCCCTGCCCCTGCTCGGCGTGGTCGCCAAGAATGAATCCGGCAGCGATGATTTCGCCGCGATGATGGGCATCGAAAGCACCGAAAAAGCCGCTGCCGAAGACGCCGGCATCGGCCTCAAGCGTGAACTTAACAGCCTGCTCGGCCGCTACCCGGCGGAGCTGGCACGCACCCGCGAGCAGATCCAGAAACGCACCGAACTGAGCACCGCGACCCACCTGAAAATCGCCGCCGTGCAACAGGCGATCGCGGGACTCGAACCGGTGGTGCGCGCCCAGCACGGACAGATCCAGGGCGAAGTACGCCTGATGCAGGGCGTGATGATCGGCCTGATTCTGCTGATCGCGCTGCTGATCGACACCTTGCAGCGGCGCCTGGCGCGCACCCTGACCAACCTTGCTCCGGCGCTGTCGACCTGGGCCGAAGGCGATTTCAGTCGCGACATTCATTTGGGCAAAACCAACCGCGAACTGCATGACATTGAGGCTTCGCTCAACCGCTTGCGCGCGTATCTGGTAGATCTGGTCGGGACGATTCGCGGTAACGCCGAACAGGTCGCCGACAGCAGCCGCACCCTGGCCGAACTGAGCAACAACCTGCACTCCGGTGCCGAGCATCAGGCCGGCGACACCGCGCTGATCCGCGATTCACTGGGTGAGCTGGAAGCGACGATTCAGCAGGTCGCCGGCGATGCACGGCAGGCTGCCGATGCCAGCCGCCATGCCGGGCTGGCCGTGGAGCACGGGCAAACCGTGATCGGCCAAAGCCTCACAGGCCTGCACGCGCTGGTCGGCGAGGTGCAGGGCAATGCACAGATGATCGAGCACCTGGCTGAAGAGTCGGCGACCATTGGTGGCGTGCTGACGGTGATCCGTTCGATCGCCGACCAGACCAACCTGCTGGCCCTGAACGCGGCAATCGAAGCGGCGCGGGCCGGGGAAATGGGCCGTGGCTTTGCAGTGGTGGCCGAGGAAGTGCGCTCACTGGCACAACGCACGGCCGGCGCGACGGCGGAAATCCAGACGCTGATCGCCGGCCTGCAAGCCGCCGCCCGACAATCGGTCGAAGGCATGCGCGCGCAGGTCGGACACGCCGAAGCCACAGCCAATCAGGCACAAGCGGCGGACGGCGCGCTGGATAAAATCGTCGGCGCGATCCAGACCATTTCCGACACAGCGATCCGCATCGCCGAGATCACCGCGCAGCAGAGCGGCGCGGTCAGCGAAATCCGTGATCACAGCGAGCGGATCCATCAATTGGGCGGCGATAACCTGCTGCGCATCGGCGAGGGTCGCGAACAGGGGGAGAACTTGCTGGTACTGGGTGGGCAACTGCATACCGCCGTGCAGGCCTTCCGCGTCTGACACCAACCTCTGTAGGAGCTGCCGAAGGCTGCGATCCTTTGATCTTGTTTCTAAAAAATAAAAAGATCGCAGCCTTCGGCAGCTCCTACAGGACGAGATGAATGACCAGATCAAATCACTCAGTCACAAATTTCGCGCAAACATCGGTCATCGTGCTGGCTATTGCAGAGAACTGGACAGTCACAAAGCCTTTGCGGCATAGTCGCCGGGTTCTGACGACTGCTCATTCATAACAAGGAACATGCAGATGGCAACGCTACTGGTGCTGCACGGCCCCAACCTGAACCTGCTCGGCACCCGCGAACCCGGCACTTACGGTTCAACGACCCTGGCGCAGATCAATCAGGATCTGGAGCGCCGCGCCCGTGAAGCCGGCCATCATCTGCTGTATCTGCAAAGCAACGCCGAGTACGAATTGATCGATCGCATCCACGCCGCTCGCGGTGAAGGTGTGGATTTCATTCTGATCAATCCAGCAGCTTTTACGCACACAAGTGTCGCATTACGTGACGCGCTGCTGGGAGTGAGCATCCCATTCATCGAAGTGCATTTGTCCAACGTGCACAAGCGCGAACCTTTCCGCCATCACTCTTACTTCTCCGATGTAGCGGTGGGAGTGATCTGCGGCCTTGGCGCCAGCGGTTACCGACTGGCCCTGGAGGCCGCACTAGAGCAGCTTGAAACACAGGCAACGACTTGAACCACAAGCGTTAAACGCCCCTGACCGACCCTTGGGAGTTGATGATTCATGGATATCCGTAAAGTTAAGAAACTGATCGAATTGCTGGAAGAGTCCGGCATCGACGAGCTCGAGATCAAGGAAGGCGAAGAGTCCGTACGCATCAGCCGTCACAGCAAGACCCCGGCTCAGCAGTACTACGCTCCGGCGCCGATGCAGGCTCCGGCCGCTGCACCTGCCGCCGCTGCTGCTCCAGTGGCTGCTGCCGCTCCGGCTGCCGCTGCTGCTCCGGCACTGAACGGCACCGTGGCCCGCTCGCCAATGGTAGGCACCTTCTACCGCAAATCTTCGCCAACCTCGCCAGCCTTCGTTGAAGTCGGCCAGACCGTGAAGAAAGGCGACACCCTGTGCATCGTCGAAGCCATGAAGATGATGAACCACATCGAAGCTGAAACCAGCGGTGTGATCGAATCCATCCTCGTCGAAGACGGCCAGCCGGTTGAGTACGACCAACCGCTGTTCACCATCGTTTGAACTGCGGAGAGCCTTTGATGACTGCGAAGTTGGAAAAAGTTCTGATCGCTAACCGCGGTGAGATCGCCCTGCGGATTCTGCGTGCCTGCAAAGAGATGGGCATCAAGACCGTCGCCGTTTACTCCAAGGCCGACAAAGAGCTGATGCACCTGGGTCTGGCAGACGAATCCGTCTGCATCGGCCCGGCTTCTGCCGCTCAGTCCTACCTGCACATCCCGGCCATCATCGCTGCCGCTGAAGTGACTGGCGCCACCGCCATTCACCCAGGCTACGGTTTCCTCGCGGAAAACGCCGATTTCGCCGAACAGGTCGAGAACTCCGGCTTCGCCTTCATCGGCCCGAAAGCCGAAACCATTCGTCTGATGGGCGACAAGGTGTCGGCCAAGCACGCGATGATCGAAGCTGGCGTGCCGACCGTTCCAGGCTCCGACGGCCCGCTGCCGGAAGACGAAGAAACGGCGCTGCGCATCGGTCGTGAAGTCGGCTACCCGGTGATCATCAAGGCCGCTGGCGGTGGTGGTGGTCGCGGCATGCGTGTGGTGCACAAGGAAGAAGACCTGATCGCCTCGGCCAAGCTGACCCGCTCCGAAGCTGGCGCGGCGTTCGGCAACCCGATGGTCTATCTGGAAAAATTCCTGACCAACCCGCGTCACGTCGAAGTTCAGGTGCTGTCCGACGGCCAGGGTCACGCCATCCATCTGGGCGACCGCGACTGCTCGCTGCAACGTCGTCACCAGAAAGTTCTCGAAGAAGCGCCGGCACCGGGCATCGACGAGCAGGCGCGTCAGGAAGTGCTGGCACGCTGCGTCAAGGCGTGCATCGACATCGGCTACCGTGGCGCCGGCACGTTCGAGTTCCTGTACGAGAACGGTCGTTTCTACTTCATCGAAATGAACACCCGTGTTCAGGTGGAGCACCCGGTTTCGGAAATGGTCACCGGTATCGACATCGTCAAGGAGATGCTCAGCATCGCCGCTGGCAACAAGCTGTCGTTCACCCAGGATGACGTGGTGATCCGCGGTCACTCGCTGGAGTGTCGGATCAACGCTGAAGACCCGAAAACCTTCATGCCGAGCCCGGGCACGGTCAAGCATTTCCACGCTCCAGGCGGCAACGGCGTGCGCGTCGATTCGCACCTGTACAGCGGTTATGCGGTTCCACCGAACTACGACTCGCTGATCGGCAAGCTGATCACTTACGGCGCGACCCGCGACGAAGCCATGGCGCGCATGCGCAATGCCCTGGACGAAATCGTGGTGGACGGGATCAAGACCAACATCCCGCTGCACCGTGATCTGACCCGCGACGAAGGCTTCTGCAAAGGGGGCGTGAACATTCACTACCTCGAGCACAAGCTGGCTGGCGACAAGCACTAAGCTTCAGCCCGCACCAGACAAGGCCGCCTTCGGGCGGCTTTGTTGTTTCTGAGATTGCAAAAAACCTGTGGGAGCGAGCTTGCTCGCGAAGGCGGCACATCAGTCAGCATCAAAGTGACTGGCAATCCGCTTTCGCGAGCAAGCTCGCTCCCACAAAAGCTTTGCGCTCGCGTAAACTTGCGCGCTTCTCGCTGGCCGCTAGGCTGCAATCATATTTTTTCAAAGGTGCCCGCCATGCCTTGGCTGCAAGTACGTCTCGCCATCAGCCCGGAACAAGCCGAAACCTACGAAGACGCTTTCCTTGAAGTCGGCGCCGTTTCGGTGACCTTCATGGACGCCGAAGATCAGCCGATCTTCGAGCCGGAACTCAACACCACCCCGCTGTGGGCGCACACGCACCTGCTGGCCCTGTTCGAGGGCGGCACCGAGCCTGCGCCGGTGCTGGCGCATCTGGAACTGCTGACCGGCAGCCCGCTGCCCGAGCATCACAGCGAAGTCATCGAAGACCAGGATTGGGAACGCAGCTGGATGGACGGTTTCCAGCCAATGCGTTTCGGTCAGCGCCTGTGGATCGTGCCGAGCTGGCATGCCGCGCCCGAGCCTGATGCGGTCAACCTGCTGCTGGACCCGGGCCTGGCATTCGGCACCGGCACTCACCCGACTACCGCGCTGTGCCTGGAATGGCTCGACGGCCAGGATCTGAAGGACTGCAACGTACTGGACTTCGGCTGCGGCTCGGGGATTCTGGCGATCGCCGCCCTGCTGCTCGGCGCCAAAGAAGCGGTCGGCACCGACATCGACGTGCAGGCGCTGGAAGCCTCGCGCGACAACGCCGGACGCAACAATATTGCCGACGAGCTGTTCCCGCTGTACCTGCCGGAAGATCTGCCGCAGGTCAAAGCCGACGTGCTGGTGGCCAACATTCTGGCCGGCCCGCTGGTTTCCCTGGCGCCGCAGCTGTCCGGCCTGGTCAAGTCCGGCGGGCGTCTGGCGTTGTCCGGGATCCTCGCCGAACAAGGCGAAGAAGTCGCCGCAGCTTATGCTCAAGACTTCGATCTCGACCCGATCGCCAATCGTGATGGCTGGGTGCGCATCACCGGCCGTCGGCGCTAGAATGGCCGCCTGCATAAACCGGATCGCCGCATGACCGACAGCTTCGTCACCCAGTGCCCGCATTGCCAAACCAGCTTCCGCGTCAGCCATGCTCAGTTGAGCGTGGCCCGCGGGGTGGTTCGCTGTGGCTCCTGCCTGCAAGTGTTCAATGCCGCCAAACAGCTGCTGGAACAACACGCCGGCAAGGAAGCGGTTACGCCGGTGGCGCCGGCCATTGTCCAGCCAGCACCGTCTCAGCCCGTGGTCAGCGAACCGCCGCCAGTGGTCGAAGCGCCCGTCAACGACGAACCGCCCGCGCCGCGCGCCATCAGCCAAAAGCAATGGAGCGCCAGCGAGCTGGACCTGGACAGCCTCGATCTGGACGAAGAACTGGCCCGCCTCGAACAACGGGAAATCCAGCCGACCACCGAATTCGGTCGCCAGCGCGAAGAGTCCCTGAGCGCCCGCCGCGACAGCCCTGAAGCCGATGAAACGGTGTGGCGCGACAGCCTGTTCAGCGCACGCGACGATGAACGCCTGCCCGAGCCCGAAGATGAAATCGAGCCCGAGATCGTCGAAGCCGAACCGCTGAAAACCGCGCGCACCGAGCCTTCGTTGTCGCTGGAGCCGGTGGATCTGGACGACGAGCCGCCGATCCCGCAACTGCGCCTGCATGACCCGATCGATCCGAATGCCCGCCGCGAACGCCTGTCGGCCAGCGTCGAACCGGACGATGACGAGTTGCCATCGGTCGAACCGCTGCGTAAAAAAACGTGAACGTGCCGAACCCGGCGTACGCGCCGAAGTGCTGCAGGATCTGACCGACGATCCACTGCAACTGGACTGGCAGAAGCGCCGTTCGCCCTGGGGCCGGCGCCTGCTCTGGAGTTTGCTGGTGCTATTGGCTGCCGCTGGTCTGGCCGGTCAGTACATCGCCTATCATTTCGACGAACTGGCGCGCCAGGATCAGTACCGCCCGTGGTTCCAGCAGTTCTGCCCGCAGATTGGCTGCACGGTGCCCTCCAAGGTCGACATCGGCAAAATCAAAAGCAGCAATCTGGTGGTGCGCAGCCATCCGGAATTCAGCGGGGCGCTGGTAGTGGATGCGATCATCTACAACCGCGCAACATTCTCCCAGCCGTTCCCGCTGCTGGAGTTGCGCTTCGCCGATCTCAATGGGCACCTGATTGCCAGTCGTCGCTTCAAACCCGGCGAATACCTCAACGGCGACCTTGAGGGCATGGCGGAAATGCCGCCACAGACGCCGATCCACATCGCACTGGATATCCTCGATCCAGGCCCCAAAGCGGTGAATTACAGCCTGAGTTTCCACTCCCCCGAGTGAATCGCTTCATCGCTTCAGGTTTGACGGCAGTTTTCTGACTTCGCCCACGGCAACCAAACCGCTGGCAATAACAGAATAACTGTTCAGATTTTGTTCAATTCAGCCTTTATCCAGTCATCGAGAGCGGGTATCATGCCAACCCTTTTTCGAACTCTCATGATCCGGCCCCACTTCAGGGAAGTCCTATGTCGGCGGTACGCATCGGCCCATATACATTGCAGAACGGTTTGATTCTCGCCCCGATGGCGGGCGTCACCGACCAGCCCTTTCGTCAGCTGTGCAAGCGTTTGGGCGCAGGGCTTGTAGTCTCGGAAATGGTCACCAGTGACATGAGCCTGTGGAACACCCGCAAGTCGCGCATGCGCATGATCCACGAAGGCGATCCCGAGCCACGCTCGGTACAGATTGCCGGTGGCGACGCGCAGATGCTCGCGGATGCGGCCAGGGCCAACGTCGAGCTGGGCGCACAGATTATTGATATCAACATGGGTTGCCCGGCAAAGAAGGTCTGCAACAAGGCCGCCGGCTCCGCGTTGTTGAAGGATGAAGCACTGGTTACCGAGATCCTGCAGGCCGTCGTCGCTGCAGTGGATGTGCCGGTGACCCTGAAGATCCGCACCGGATGGGATCGCGACAACAAGAACGGCCTGACCGTGGCGAAGATCGCCGAGCAGGCCGGGATCACCGCGCTGGCCGTGCATGGCCGCACGCGCGCCGATCTGTACACCGGCGAAGCCGAGTACGACACGATTGCCGCGATCAAGCAGGCGGTGTCGATCCCGGTGTTTGCCAATGGCGATATCGATTCGCCGGAAAAGGCCCGCTACGTGCTTGACGCGACCGGTGCCGATGGCCTGCTGATAGGCCGGGCTGCCCAGGGGCGGCCATGGATTTTTCGCGAGATCGAACACTTCCTGCGTACCGGCGAGAAATTGCCGGCGCCGGAGCTGAACGAAGTGGAACGCATCCTGCTGGAGCATCTGGCCGCCCTTCACGCCTTCTATGGGGATGTGATGGGCGTGCGCATTGCCCGCAAGCATGTGGGCTGGTATCTCGCAACCTTGCCGGGCGCCAGGGAGTTTCGCGCCCACTTCAATCGTTTGGATGGTACGGAAACACAATGCGCCAACGTTCGGGAGTTCTTCGCCGAGCGTTACAAGAGCCTGACAGGGGACGAAGAAGGGGTGGCCGCATGACGATGATGACCGAGACTTTAGTGAGTGGAACAGCACCCGTGAGCGACAACGTGAATTTGAAACAGCACCTCAATACCCCAAGCGAAGAAGGTCAGACCCTTCGCGGGAGTGTCGAGAAGGCGCTGCACAATTATTTCGCCCACCTTGAGGGCGCGTCCGTCACGGATGTGTACAACCTGGTGCTCTCCGAAGTCGAGGCTCCCCTGCTCGAAAGCGTGATGAACTACGTCAAGGGCAACCAGACCAAGGCCAGTGAGCTGCTGGGACTCAACCGCGGCACACTGCGCAAGAAACTCAAGCAGTACGATCTGCTGTAAGCATTCAATCAAACCAGAAAGGCGCCCGCGTAAAACCGGTCGCCTTTTTTGCTGACTTCCTTTGCTTTTGATGGAAATTGAGATGACCGACCAGACTACCCGCCTGCCGATCCGCCGCGCCTTGATCAGCGTTTCCGACAAGACCGGGATCCTCGAATTCGCCAAAGAGCTTGAAGCCCTCGGTGTCGAGATCCTCTCCACCGGCGGGACGTTCAAGCTGCTGCGCGACAACGGTGTTGCTGCAGTGGAAGTCGCGGATTACACCGGTTTCGCGGAAATGATGGACGGTCGGGTGAAAACCCTGCACCCGAAAATCCATGGCGGGATCCTCGGTCGTCGCGGTATCGACGACGCGATCATGAGTGAGCACGGCATCAAGCCGATCGATCTGGTTGCGGTCAACCTGTACCCGTTCGAAGCCACCATCAACAAGCCAGGCTGCGACCTGCCGACCGCCATCGAGAACATCGACATCGGCGGCCCGACCATGGTCCGTTCGGCGGCGAAAAACCATAAGGACGTGGCGATCGTGGTGAATGCCAGCGATTACGCCAACGTTCTGCAAAACCTCAAGGCCGGCGGCCTGACCTACGCTCAGCGTTTCGACCTGATGCTCAAGGCCTTT
Source organism: Pseudomonas sp. MD195_PC81_125 (assembly GCF_014060985.1). NCBI lineage: Bacteria > Pseudomonadati > Pseudomonadota > Gammaproteobacteria > Pseudomonadales > Pseudomonadaceae > Pseudomonas > Pseudomonas sp. MD195_PC81_125. The sequence continues at coordinate 27,222 of NZ_JABULD010000473.1, read as the reverse complement.
GAACACACCGCCGCCTACGACGGCATGATCGCCAACTACATGGGCACCGTGAATCAGGCTGCCGAAACCCTGAGCACCGAAGGCCGCAGCGAATTCCCGCGCACCTTCAACAGCCAGTTCATCAAGGCCCAGGAAATGCGCTACGGCGAGAACCCGCACCAGAGCGCGGCGTTCTACGTGGAAGCCAAGCCTGCCGAAGTCGGTATCGCCACCGCGACCCAACTGCAAGGCAAAGAGCTGTCGTACAACAACGTGGCCGACACCGACGCCGCGCTGGAATGCGTGAAGAGCTTCGTCAAGCCGGCCTGCGTGATCGTCAAGCACGCCAACCCGTGCGGCGTGGCCGTGAGCCCGGACGCCGAGGGCGGTATCCGTCAGGCCTACGAACTGGCCTACGCCACCGACACCGAGTCGGCCTTCGGCGGCATCATCGCCTTCAACCGTGAGCTGGATGCCGAGACCGCCAAGGCGATCGTCGAGCGTCAGTTCGTGGAAGTGATCATTGCCCCAAGCGTCAGCGAAGAGGCTCGCGCCATCGTCGCCGCCAAAGCCAACGTGCGCCTGCTGGCCTGTGGCGAGTGGTCGGCGGACCGCGTTCCGGCCTGGGACTACAAGCGCGTCAACGGTGGCCTGCTGGTGCAGAGCCGCGACATCGGCATGATCGGCGCCGACGACCTGAAAGTGGTGACCAAGCGTGCACCGACCGAACAGGAAATCCACGACCTGATCTTCGCCTGGAAAGTTGCCAAGTACGTCAAGTCCAACGCCATCGTCTACGCCAAGAACCGTCAGACCATCGGTGTCGGCGCTGGCCAGATGAGCCGCGTAAACTCCGCGCGTATTGCTGCGATCAAGGCTGAGCATGCCGGTCTGCAAGTGGCCGGTTCGGTGATGGCATCGGACGCGTTCTTCCCGTTCCGCGACGGTCTGGACAATGCGGCCAAGGTGGGCATCACGGCAGTGATCCAGCCGGGCGGCTCGATGCGTGATGCTGAAGTGATTGCTGCTGCTGACGAAGCAGGCATCGCGATGGTGTTCACCGGCATGCGCCACTTCCGTCACTAACCAGTCGACGGCCGCACTGAAGCCGGCATCTGCTGCGTTGGAGCCGACCTCGATGATGCTCATTGCCAAAAGGCAACTCCGCTCATCGAGGTCAACTCCGCCTTGCATCTACCGACTTCATTGCGACCTCCTACAGCGTGAAGCGCTTTAGGCTCTAAAAACAGAATTAGCGTCATCCGAGGTTTTTGAAATGAATGTTTTGATCATTGGCAGCGGTGGCCGTGAACACGCCCTGGCCTGGAAAGTGGCTCAGGATCCGCGTGTGCAGAAGGTTTTCGTCGCGCCGGGCAATGCCGGCACCGCGATTGAAGCCAAGTGCGAAAACGTCGCCATCGACGTGCTGGCCCTTGAGCAACTGGCCGACTTCGCCGAGAAAAACGTTTCCCTGACCATCGTCGGCCCGGAAGTACCGCTGGTCGCTGGCGTGGTCGATCTGTTCCGCTCCCGTGGCCTGGACTGCTTCGGTCCGACCGCCGGCGCTGCGCAGCTGGAAGGCTCGAAAGCCTTCACCAAGGATTTCCTGGCCCGCCACAAGATCCCGACCGCCGACTACCAGAATTTCACCGAGATCGAGCCGGCTCTGGCTTATCTGCGGGAAAAAGGCGCACCGATCGTGATCAAGGCCGATGGCCTGGCCGCCGGTAAAGGCGTGATCGTGGCCATGACCCTGGCCGAAGCCGAAGACGCCGTGCGCGACATGCTCGCCGGCAATTCCTTTGGCGACGCCGGTTCGCGCGTGGTGATCGAAGAGTTCCTCGACGGCGAAGAAGCCTCGTTCATCGTCATGGTCGACGGCAAAAACGTCCTGCCGATGGCCACCAGCCAGGATCACAAACGTGTTGGCGACGGCGACAGCGGCCCGAATACTGGCGGCATGGGTGCCTATTCCCCTGCCCCGGTGGTCACCGCCGATGTGCACCAGCGCGTGATGGACCAGGTGATCTGGCCGACCGTGCGCGGCATGGCCGAAGAAGGCAACGTCTACACTGGTTTCCTGTACGCCGGTCTGATGATCGACAAGGCCGGCAACCCGAAAGTCATCGAGTTCAACTGCCGCTTCGGCGACCCGGAGACCCAACCGGTGATGCTGCGTCTGCAGTCGAGCCTGGTGTTGCTGGTCGAAGCCGCTCTGGCGCAAGCGCTGGACAAGGTTGAAGCCCAGTGGGATCCACGTCCGAGCGTCGGCATCGTATTGGCCGCCGGTGGCTACCCGGGCGACTACGCCAAGGGTGCAGCGATCAACGGTCTGGACGCAGCCGCAAGCCTGGAAGGCAAAGTCTTCCACGCCGGTACGGCGCTCAAGGATGGCAACGTGGTGACGGCCGGTGGTCGCGTACTCTGCGCCACTGCCATGGGCGCCAGCGTCAGCGAAGCCCAGCAGCAAGCCTACAAGCTGGCCGCCGCCATCGACTGGGAAGGTTGCTTCTACCGCAAGGACATTGGCTACCGCGCCATTGCCCGTGAACGTGGCGAAACCCAGGAATAAGTTGTCCTTCAGGTCCGGCGCGGGATGCAGTCCCTCGCCGGGCTGTTCCGCCGCTGCGCATCGTTATATTCTGGCATCAACCTACGAAGGGATTTCGCCGTGCGCTGGCTCAGGATTGCCATAAGCTTCACCGTCACGCTGCTGACCTTGCTCTGCATGCTTCCGGCGCTGGCCGCGCAAGGCAGTGGCTGGTCGGTATTGCTTGACGATCAGGGCAATCTGCAACTGAGCGACATCCGCTCGACTCGCTACACCAATCAATTCAGCCCTATCGAACTGGATCGCCTCACGGCGGCCGAGCCCGATGGCGCACTCTGGCTGCGTTTCAAACTGGCGCCGGGCAAGCACGAGCAAGTGCTGCGTATCTTTGCGCCCGACCTGTCCAGCCTCAGCCTGTACGTGCTGGACGGCGACAAGCTGATCGAGCAACGCCTCTCCGGCACCCACCAGCCGCAGGCCGAGCGACCACTGCCCAGCAGCGATTTCCTGCTACCGCTGCCGCAAAGCGACAAGCCACTCGACATCTATCTGCGCATGGTCTCCGACCATCAGCTGCGCCCGCACATCACCCTGCAATCGGCGGTGATGAGTGCCGCCAATCAGAACCAGACGCTGATTTTCGGCTTGCTGTTCGGTTGCCTCGGCATGTTGCTGCTGCACAACCTCGTGCGCTATGCCTACTCGCGCTCGCGCAGCAGCCTGTGGCTGGCGGTCTGCGAAGGCCTGCTGGGCCTGAGTCTGTTGCTGCTGCTCAACCTCGCCGGCCCGTGGCTGCCGAACTGGCACGCGATCCAGACGCCGGGTGCTTATCTGGCGCTGCTGCTGACCGCCCCCGCCGGGTTGATGTTCGCCCTGCGCTTCTTCGCCCCGCTGGGCCCGCACCCGCTGAACAAACTGTTGCTGGGCGACATTCTGTTCATCGTGATCTGCAGCCTGCTGCTGTTGTTCGTCAACACCCTGCCGCTGAACATCATCACCTACGCGCTGGTGGCGCTGGCCGGCCTGAGCATGTTGCTGGTCGGCTTCTATCACTGGCAGAAGGGTTACCGTCCGGCGCGGCTGTTCGTGGCCGGGATGGTGGTATTCAACATCGGCACGCTGATTATTTTGCCGGCCTTGCTGGGGCTGACCCTGGTGGCGCCGCAAGGCCTGATAATGACCCTGATGGGCTTCATCTGCATCAGTGGCCTGCTGATGAGCATCGCCTTGGGTGAACGCCAGCGCAGCATCACCGAAAGCCGTTTTAGCATCAGCCGCGACCTCGCCGCCAGCAACGCCGAGATCAACGCCAAGGCCGAATTTCTCGCCAAGATCAGCCACGAAATCCGCACCCCGATGAACGGCGTGCTGGGCATGACCGAGCTGCTGCTGGGCACACCGCTGTCGGTCAAGCAACGTGATTACGTGCAAACCATCCACAGTGCCGGCAACGAACTGCTGACGTTGATCAACGAGATCCTCGACATCTCCAAGCTCGAATCCGGGCAGATCGAACTGGATGATGTGCAGTTCGACCTCAATGCATTGATCGACGACTGTTTGAGCATCTACCGGGCCAAGGCCGAACAGCAGAACGTCGAGCTGATCAGTTTCATCCAGCCACAGGTGCCGCGCGTGATCAGCGGCGACCCGACCCGCTTGCGCCAGACCCTGCTGAGCCTGCTGGAAAACGCCCTGAAAAAAACCGGACGAAGGCGAAGTGCTGATCGTCGTCGCCCTCGACGAGCGCAGCGTCAAGCCGCGCCTGCGCATCGCCGTGCAGGACAGTGGCCAGCCGATGGAGGCAGATGAGCGTGAGGCGCTGCTGCATGCCGAGCTGCACAGCAAGCACTTCCTCTCGGCCAACCGTTTGGGTGGCAACCTTGGGCTGGTGATTGCGCGGCAACTGATCCGCCTGATGCACGGCGAGTTCGGGATCAAGAGCGGCGCCAATCAGGGCAGCACCTTGTGGCTGACCCTGCCACTGGACCCGGATCGTCTGGAACACCCGACCTCCGACCTCGACGGCCCGTTGCAAGGTGCGCGCGTGCTGGTGGTGGACGACAACGACACGTGCCGCAAGGTGCTGGTGCAGCAATGCAGCGCCTGGGGCTTGAACGTCAGCGCGGTGCCCTCGGGCAAGGAAGCGTTGGCGCTGCTGCGCACCAAGGCGCATCTGCGTGACTACTTTGATGTGGTGCTGCTGGACCAGAACATGCCCGGCATGACCGGCATGCAACTGGCGGCCAAGATCAAGGAAGACCCCAGCCTGAACCACGATATCCTGCTGATCATGCTCACCGGTATCAGCAACGCGCCGAGCAAGATCATCGCGCGCAACTCCGGGATCAAACGCATCCTCGCCAAACCGGTGGCCGGCTACACGCTCAAGACCACGCTGGCCGACGAGTTGAACCAGCGCAACAAGGGCCAGGTGGTGTTCCAGCCGCAAGTGGTCACTCCCGCGACGGCGGCCAAGGTGCCGAGCGATTTCCGCATTCTGGTCGCCGAAGACAACACGATTTCGACCAAAGTGATTCGCGGCATGCTCGGCAAACTCAACCTGCAACCGGACACCGCCAGCAACGGCGAAGAAGCCCTGCAGGCGATGAAGGCCCAGCGTTATGATCTGGTGCTGATGGACTGCGAAATGCCGATCCTCGATGGCTTCTCGGCGACCCAGCAGCTACGGGCGTGGGAGGTCAGCAATCAGCGTATACGCACGCCGATCGTCGCGCTGACCGCGCACATCCTCGCCGAACACAAGGAACGTGCGCGTCAGGCCGGGATGGATGGCCACATGGCCAAACCGGTGGAGCTGTCGCAACTGCGCGAGCTGATCGAACACTGGGTAGCCCAGCGCGATCAGCAGAACCGCACGGCCTCGACATTCTGACGATTGCCGTTCATCGCCCGAAAGCGCTTGCAGCACCCAGGCAATCCGCCTCAGACACCGAGCTCGATCGCCTCAGCCAATGGCGCCACGTTCTGCGCCAGTCGATCTCCAAGCTTTCGCGCCACGGCCTGACGCGATAGTGCGTAGAGCGTTTGTGACAGCGTCGCTCGCGCATAACGCACGCACACCGGACCTTCGACTTCAGCGCTCGCGAAACGCTGCGACCACGGATTGGCAGCCAGCGTCTGTCGCGTCTTGAACTCAAGATAAAGGCTGCTGATCGATGTCGGACTCTGCGCCGCAATGGTCAGCAGGCGCACCACCTGAAGCGCAGGCCTCGGCGTTTGCATGAGCGCTTCGCCAGGCGCCTCGGGCAACGTCTGCACCGCCGAAACACCGTCAGTGATTCGCGCCGCATATGCCATCAGCCCGCCAAGTGCCGGATCGTTGCCAGCGTTATTGGCCAACACTGTCGTGGCCCACTCCAGCGCCGACCCTGTTCCTGCCTGAGCGACAGAAAAATCCTCGCGCGACTTCAGGCTTCGCACCCAGAAGTCATCCAGCACGGCGATGTAAGCGTCGTACCAACTTTCAACTTTCGCGTCTTCTATTTTTTTATTGGCGACCAGTTGCGCCAACAGACTTGATTGGACGAGATCATCATAATCCGAGCTGTGCCCGGATTCCGGCAATGCCAAAACAGCATGCCCCACTGCCAACAACTGATACAACCGAGTCATTATCAACCCTCAATGGAAAAAGGGCGGACCGATAACGGCCGCCCTATCAATAACACTCAATCAGATCTCGTAATCCTCGATCTTGGTTTTTGCGTTCAAACCCAGTTTGACGCGGATGGTATCGCGGGTTTGCTCGACGATCGAAGGCACTTTGCGGAATACCGAATCACCCCGATAGAGTTTCACTTCGCGCGAATCCCAATCCATGAACAACACTTGCTTGGCCGTGTTCTTCCGGATGAAACGCACAGTCCCCAGGGCCATGGTGACTTCGCCATTGATTTCGGTACACGTGCCCGCCGCCATACCGCCGACACCATGTTCCAGCATGTTGCGCTCGTACAGCGTCAGCGCGGTTTCACGCTTTTTCAGGGCGGTAATGGCGTCGCCTGCGACTTTCAGCATCAACACCGAAGCCGAGCCCGGCACAGCAAGCCCGGCCACGACGCTGCCGAGGATCTCCAGCACCAGTTGATCCATCCGGACGGTGTTACCGCCGATGTTCATGTCGTTGTAATACTTGCTCGTTGGCAGCCAGCCAGCATCGGTCATCACTTGCAGAAACAGGTAGTACCATTCCTTGCCCTGATATTCGTACGGATATTTCTTGTTGGCGACCAGCGTGGCGAACAGGAACGCGTGTTGCACATCTTCGCGATTCTGTTCACTCAAGTTTCCGGTAAAGGACAGAATGCCTTCACCGACGATGGAACCCTTGCCCGGCTCTTCGATTGCCGGCAGCGAAAGACCACGAGGACGAATAGCCGCGCCGTCCAGTTCATAACTCTGCAAGCGGTGGACACACTCAGCAACGGCGCAATCTTCAACATCATGAATATTCATTATCAGATCCTTATTAATTAAAAACGAGCTCCTCTTGAACCCGCGAAAGAACAATAAACAGAACAATAAAAAACCACAAACCAGAACATGTAACTTGCTAATAACAAGAACCGAAAACACCCACTTCAAACTACAACTTGTTCAGTTACTCCGAGGATATTTGTTTTCGCCATCCCCCCAAAAATTAAACCGGCTGATAGACTCCGCCCTGTCCATCTGCCGCCGCGAGCCAACACCATGCTCCACGTGTTATTCAGCGTTTACCTGAAGATGCTGGTGCTCTACAGCCCCTTCTTCGTGTTGTCCTGCTTCATCAGCCTGACCCGTGGCTACTCGCGCAAGGAGCAGCGGCGCCTGGCCTGGAAAGTGGCGATTGCCACGCTGGTGTCCAGCGTTTTGCTGTACCTGTTCGGGCGGGTGATTTTCGATGTGTTCGGGATCACGGCGGACGCATTCCGCATCGGTGCCGGCAGCGTGTTGTTCATCTCGGCGCTGGGCATGGCGCAGGGCAAGCCGGTGGTGCAGAGTGACAACGTGCAGCAGGACGTGACGATCGTTCCGCTGACCATCCCGCTGACCGTCGGCCCGGGCACCATCGGCGCCCTGCTGGTGATGGGCGTCAGCCAGCCGCACTGGGACGATAAACTGACCGCGATCATGAGTATCACGCTGGCCAGTTTCACCGTCGGCGTGGTGCTGTACCTGTCCAATCACATTGAACGGGTTCTCGGTGATCAGGGCCTGCAGATCGTCAGTCGGCTGATGGGCCTTTTCGTCTGTGCCTTGGCGGCGCAAATCATCTTTACCGGGATCAAGGGCTACCTGGGATCCTGAAACGAAAAAGGGCTGCGGAAGAAAAATACCCGCAGCCCGATCTGATCAGTCCATGCAGAATGACTTATTGATCGCTGGACAGGCCGAGCAGCGCACCAAGCTCCAACAAGGTTTCGGTGGCCATCGCACTCATCAGCTCCTCCAGGCTGACGGTCACCGAGAGCTCGTCAGGTAAAGGAATATCGAGTATCACCTGCTGTTGCCGTGCCGCATCAGCGCTCGAGGCGTCACGCAAGATGATACTGCTCCCCGAGTCGGGATCCGTCAGCAGCAAGTGACCGCCGGAAGCCGAGACCAGCCACCGATGCATCGGCTCCAGCCTCAGCAGCAGATGAATGCCTGCTTCTGCGGAGTCGACGATCAGGCAATCAAGCCGATCCCACGTCTGCCGGTCCAGCGAAATGTAACCGGCGGATTGTGCGAACTTGAGTAGCAGCGTATCGACGCCATCCGGAATCGGCGCCATCCTGCCCGATGAGCCAATACCATCAATGACCAGCGTACTGGCCACTCGACTGACCTCTTGCACGGTCATCCCGTCATCCATGCGAGTGTCGTCGTTTCTGGTGTTGCTGAACAACCGGCCCGTCACCGGGTCATGCAACACCGGAATCTGACCGTTCTTCAGGCCCAGATAGTGCGGCCATTCCTGGCCTGATGCCGTGGCGCTGAGCAGGCGACCGGCAGCGACGTCATACCAGCTGCAAAGATCATCACGCCTGCCCGCCGTCAGGTAAGAAGTGCTGTGCTGACCTGCGAGCAATCGTGCCAGCTTTTCTTCCCGTGCCTGAAGTGAATCCGCGCCGTTGAAGAATTCGACCTCCACGCCGACGATACGCGGCGGCTCTCCGTCGATCAGATCGACCAGTACATGGTCATGCCGGCGGGCGCGCAGACCTGATCCATGCGGCACGGCCCAGGCAACCGTGTGCCGCGGCATGACGCGCTGCATCGGTGGCAGCAAGTCCGCCTGCAGCAGACGTGTCCCCGAACCGAATGCCGCCGCCAGGTTCTCCGGTTCCATGACCGGCTGACGATAGATTCGCCCGGTTGCCCGGTCCATCATCCACGCCGCTTTTTTGTCAGGCGTCAGCCTTAACACGCGCAGGGCCTTGCCCGCTGTGTCGGCAATCAGGAACTGCTGATCCAGATACACGACATACAGCGGTGTCTTGCCCGTTGCGTCACTGATGCCTCCGACCTCCACACCCTCGGCTGACCATTTCTGAATGCCGGTCGCGACCGTGTACCACCACCTGAATCCGCCGACACTACGCAGCTGCTGCGCCGACAGCCATGCCTGATTGAGGCCCACCAGACGCGTCTTGCCGTCGTTGCTCATCTGGAACAACATGCCGTCATCTGTGAGCAAGAGGTATTGCCCGTGCTGGCGGTGCACCTGCTGCACCTTGAGCGGCAAGACACTTTGCGCAAACGTCTCGGGTGCCTGATCCGCCGTGGCGATGCGCTGGCGATAAACCAGACGATCACCCAGATGATGAAACAACACGGTATCGCCATCGCCAGCCACTTGAAGCGGATCAAGCAGCTCCCAATCATGAAAATCCGCTGAGCCTTCAACGTTACGCAACAGGGGTCGAATCAAGCGCTCATCGTCGCTGCGCACCCACGTTCGGGTGGCCTTGCGCAAGTTCTCGTCCAAGGCGTGGATCGTAATCATTGCGCCCAGCGTGAACTCCACCCGCTGCTCATCCAGCGCTTCATGGAACAGGTAGCTGTGCCGTTGGAGAAACTCCGCCACATTGCTGCGTCCATCGAGAATCAGCGACGGGTGGCCTGGATTCATATCGGAAATAGCAATGAGGGACAGGACATTTTCACCGAGCAGGTAAGTCATCTTGTAGACATTTTTAATCGCGTCTTCAAAACGCTGGACCACCTGCAGCAGCCCCTCTGGCGTCGGCTGAATGGAAACAATGCAGGGGTTGTTTTTCGAATCGATATTCATCAACCGGTAAATGCGCCTGATCTGCCCGGTCACGAGATCCGTGCGCCAGATAAATCCCTGCACCGGGCAGTAGTAAAACATCGCCTCGCCGACCTTCGGTCCCATGCAGATATCCGCCGCGTACTTCAGATCCAGCCCCCGCACCAGGTGCAAGGCATCTTCGGTGTGGTCGTACCAGGCAGTGGTACGAACGCCAGTCAGGGCATCGTAGTAATTGCGGATGACCGTCGGACTGTCGGCCAGACGCTGGTTGCGCGCGAGTTCGCGCAGGTGCTCGCGTGTGACCTGAGCGTCGGCATCGGTGACCGCGTCGAGTTCAGTAAAGAGCAAGGTTCCCGTCGCCCAACCAATCTGATAGATACCGTCCTTGAGTTGCAGATACACAACATGCCTGGCAGGCACCTGCACCCGTATCGAACCCAGGTGAAACGTGTCCTGCTCCAGTTTCACCGCCGCCGCACTCACCCACGGGGCACGCAGCGACCATGTCATCGCATGGTCGGATGCAACCTGCAGGCGCAATGATTTGACGCCCTCGGCCAGGGTGATCGCGCAGTGTCCGCCGGCGGCATCGATGTCATAGCAAAGATAACCGTGCATCTCCTGCGGCAACGGAGGTACATGCAGAAAACGCTGATCGGGGCCAATGGTCACACTGACGTTGGTTTCCACGTAGTACGGCACCATTTTTTCAACGATGTACTCGGTCGGGACCCTGTAAAAGGTAAACCAGAATTGCCGTTTGCCGGCCCGGTCGTACTCCAGTGCCAAAGCTGTTTCCAGGTCTTCCTTGAGCGTTGTCGAAAACGGCAGCCCACCGTAATCGTAACCCAGGAAGCATTGCGGCAAACTCGGCAGCACTACGCTTTCAATACCAGGCGTCATATCCAGGGAAATCGTGTCGCGAAGGTCGAGTGTCTCTCGAATGCCGAATGCCTTGCTGCGATCGCCAATGACCTTCGGTGTATGCAGATCGGAGTAATCGTTCGCTCCGAGAATTTTGTGACTGCCGAAGGTAATGAGTCCTTCGCGCAAATCAAGCCTGGAGTAGACCGCAAAAGGATTGGCAATGTAGCTATCGCCCTGTACCGAATGGCTTTCCGGTCGATAGGCCGCATGCACATCATTGAGATACCGGCCGATCCGCTTCCCACGTTCCGTCCTGGCACTGAAGCCCTCGACCAGCGCGCCCGATGCCAACCGCCAGCCCCCCCAGAATCCACCCCGGCGCCGCGAAAAGGCCGCCGCCGTCCCCGCGCCCACGATACCCGCGCCCAAAGCGCCGACACCCAGCGCCAGCCCGCCGGCATCGAATGCCAACTGAGTGGCATAGACCGCGCGCTGGATATCGTCCTGTGCATTGACCAACAGATAAATGTCGAAGCCGATGCTGGCCAGTTGCAAGACGCTTCCGACGCCGTCGTTCAATACGTTACCCAGTGCATTACTGACGATCGACGAGGTGGTTTTGGCTACCCGCAGACCATCGCTAAAAGCATGCCGCACCAGATTCAGCAGTTGTGCGGCGTCAACCACAAGCCCATGAGCCATCTGCGCGTAGGCGAGATAACCGTGGATACGCACTGCCGATGTCAGCGCCGTCGCCCTCATCCCGGACTCGGCACTTTGCAACCCGAGCAGCAAGGCTTGAATGGCAAATCCGGCATTGAGCGTGTGTACCGCACTGGCGTCCGTCGGATCGATCACGGCTGACCCGGCGCGTCTGCCGGACAACGCTTCAAATGTATCGCTGAGGTAAGACTTGATTCCGGACAGGCGCGGGTCATCGGTCTGCACCGTGCGTGTGCGCTGTGGATCACTGGCACTGACCAAGGTGATTTCGCTGCGCCCTTGTGCAGCGCTCTTCAGGGACTCGAACACCGGCACGAAGTCACGGGACAGCTGATGCTGGTCCTGCAACCGCAGGGTCGCGCTTTCGATTGTCCGTACCCACTTGTGGCTGTCCACACTGCTCAACGCCTGCCCCAGACGCGCGTTCTCTGACAGGGAACGCGCACGCAACGCGGCATGCTGACTCCACGGCTCGACGGCACGCCCACCGCCCAGCGGGTCACCACTGAGCAAATGTTCAACGCGGATATCCGAAGGCAACGAATGACCGGCAATAGTTGCGCCGTCGAGCTCGATGACCTCGAAAACGCTCGCAGCCGCCTGCTCCAGACCATAAAGCCTGGCAATCGACTCCTCCTGCACGAAGCGCTGAACCCCTTGCTGCAGCGCCTCGATCCGGGCGAACGCATACAGCCCGAAGTTCGGATCGTAGAAGCGATACGATGTCTCGCCCTGCGTCACGACCTTGCTCACCAGCATCGAGTGATTGTCGGTGTTGAGCAACAGGCTGCCGGCCGTGCTTTTCGCTTCCAGCGCCTGCATCACAGCGGCCAGGTTCACCGCCGGTCTTTTTTTCGCCGAACCGCGCCATGGGTACGCCACGCAACTCGTCCAGCACCTTGAGCAGTGCATGGACTTGCGGCGCGTCGGGTGTGAGATTGGCCAGCGCCAGTTTACCGATCAGCGCACGCTCCGCCGAAGCGCCCTTTTCCAGCGCGGCGGCCATGATCAGCGCCAGCGGATAGCAGCGTCGACCCGGATCGCCCGCACCGCGCACCAACAAGTCTTGTGGCAACTGTCTGGCCGTGTGCGCACCCGCTTGAAAAAACGCCTCACGCACTGCCGCCCCCCGCGACAGGATCAACGCCCGGCGCTCCTGCATGGCAGCGACTTCGATCCGACTCACGTACTCACGCCATTGCCGTACGCTGATCGGCTCGGCAAATGCCTGGGCCTTCAGCGCTCTGGAGTTCTGGCCGAGCAATTCGCGCTCCGATGCATTGACTCGCGTCTGGACCGCTGCAGGATCGCGACTGAGCAGGGTCTGCTCGATCACTTCATAGCGCGCGACCAAGCCGCGGTCCCGCGTAGCTTCGGCAAAGGCGACCGTGGTTGCCCATGCCTCAGCGAACCCGGTCTGGTCCAGCGTCGCGGCGCCGAACAGGCCCCCGAACATCACCCGGTGCAACGGACTCAACTGTTCCAGTGGCAACTTGCCCGCAGCGATGCGCGCCAAGGCCTCATTGAGGTTGCCCAGGGACTCCGCCCCGATGGACGTCGGAACAGCGTCGGTCGACTGGTTCAGCACCTGCTGTCGGGCATCAAAACCAAGGCGGATGGGGGCGTTGAACGTAACATCACCGGTCAATCGGTCATTCATCGCCCGCACAAACGGCTCACCCAGATCATCCAGCAGTTGCTGCAGGACCGACGTCAGCAACACCGGTTTGCCTTCGATGACCGGCCAGCCAAGTTTGAACGTAAGCGTCCGCTCTTTCAGCAAATCGGACAGATTGCCGGCGTAGCGCGACTTGAGCTTGCCCGAGCTCCACTTCTCATGTTCTTTTGCCAGCCAGTCTTCAGGGGTACCTTTTACTGCCCAACCGGAGATCATTTCCTCTTCGGTGAAGACGTTGAAGCCCTCGACCTGCTTCAGATATTTACGAATCGCCGGCAGGTGCTCACGTTGCAGGTCTCTTTCGAAATAACCGACTACGCCGCCTTCAAGCGCGCCAGGTCCGGTCATGTCGATGGTGCCCAAGGCGTCGAGACGAATCCCGTCCTGGTAATAACCGTGGATGGCAGTGGTGAGTTTGGGGTGTAAGTTGGCGGTCGACGGCAAGCGCCCGTCAGCCAGGGCTTCAAGTACAACCTCGGACGTTATATTCCGGACCGAGGACTCATCTGATCGTGTCACACCCGCGAGGCTCATGCGGCGCTCAACCTCATACAGGCAGTCATAATTTGCCCGGATCAATTGCATGCTCGCATTGACCATGCCGCTGCCAGGGTGAGCCAGAATATAGGCATTCATTTCATTCATCGTCGGACTGCCAAGGGCGGTGCCGCGCCGCATGACATCCTTGGGCAAAGACACCGGTAATGGCGAAGCGAAGATCTTCTCCACACCCGGTTTGCTTCGGGCGAAGGCACTCAGTGCCTCAAGATGTTCGGCGGGAATATGTCCGGTTCTGTCGGCATAGCGCTGCCGGTCGCGCCCCGGCATCAAAGCTTCATCATGGTTGAGGAGCAGCTGCAGGACACCGATCCTGGCGCGGTCACTGAAGCCACTGATGTCCACGCCGCCCGGCCTTTCGATCAGGGGTGGCAAATAATCCATATCGCTGTAACGCCCACCTTCGAAAAACTCGGCCTGCAGCCGCACCACATCACTGGCTGCTGCAAAATTGCCGCGCATGGCGACTTCGCGCTGGTAGACATCTGCCAGAAAGTGACTGGCAAACTCCTGCCGAACATCGCGCAGGCGCAGATCCTCACCGACCATGGCCTGATGCGAGTCCAGACATTTCTGGCGGAAGGCTTCGAGCGTCGCACGGTCCTTGCCATAACCGCGCACCATCAGATCGATCCGCGCCTCGTCCGCACGCCCGGCCCAGCGCGGCTGATTCAGGTAATCGAACATCTGCTGCTTGAGCACTCTGGCGCGGTCTTCGATCATGCTCGACAACTTGCTCGGAGATGCCGTTGCAGCCTCTGGCGACTCCATCGTGTGCACACGAGCGCTGTCGAGAATCACCCGGTTCATTTCAAAGGCCAGCAGTGCATCACTGTCATACCAGAGATTGAATGCATAGCCCTGCGCCGCCAGCACTTTGCGCCAGATGTTCATGTAGTCACGCTGGTTCGGTCCGACCTCACTGCCACCGACCCAGACAAAATGCATGATGCGCGGTATCGGTTTGCCAGCGGACAGCATTTCCAAGGTGGCGGTCAGACGGCGATGGTAGTCGCTCAGTTTCAGGCGCAGCGTCTTGACCTGGGCATCCGAAGAATCCAGCTGTGTTGATTCCATCGCGCCCTTGAGCAACCTGACCGCTATCAGTTGCTCTGAAAGACTGGGAGCCGCCGCAGCGGCGTCGTAGTAGCGCAAGGGAGCCTCGCCAAGGCTGCCACTCACCGACTCAAGTTCAGCGCGCGCGACATGATCGACGAACACAGTGCCCATATAGATTTCATCCGTAGTACTCAATGCAATTTCCTTTTTTCAGCCAAGCGAACGCATCACGACGACATCAGCCGTCGCGACACAGAGAGAAAACAAACTTGAAAAACCAACCAGGACTTTGCGTCAGGCCGGCACGGCTCCCAGCAACTGCGCAAGCGTTGCACTGCCGTCGGCATCATCGACCTCGACGACTTCACGCAGCCTTTGCACCAGACTCGATACCGCATGGGAGCGCTTGCCCTCGAAGCCGAGGAAGACGTCGCCGCGCATCGCCGGATCCGTCGAGCACACATCCCTCAGGATGAGGCTGTGCTGGCGATCCGGGTCGACGATCAGCAAGTGCTCGTCGACAAACGACAGTTGCAGTTTTTGCGGAGCGTCCAGCGCCCAGACCAGCTTCCCGGGAATCATCGGCACCTCGCCCAGTGGCGGACGACAATCGACGACGACCGATTCCAGCCGCAACCAACAGGCCTTGGACAGGTGATACGTCACACCGCCCTGCCCCACGCGCAACACCAGACAACTCACGTCATCAGCGATCAGTGGCAAGAGGTCTTCGACTTTTTTCTGGCCCTCGACCACCAAGACCTGGGCGTCGCGCCGCATATATTCGAAAGGGCCAATGCTCTTGTGACCGGGGTAGACGAAGACGCGGTGTGCAGGGCGCTCGTGCAACAGCACATGCTGATGGCGCGTACCAAGCAATTCGCAATCGTGCGGCAGGTCCTGGCCCGCGATCCGGATCAGTTGTGCATTCGCCGCGTCGAACCACTGCAGTTTGCCCGCGCCGGACTCCACGGCGATGTAGGAGCATGCTCGGCAGTCTCCAGCAATGCCTGCAGAGAATCCGCCAAATGCTGCGCGTGCTCGCTTGCCCAGCGCTGATTGACGCCCATGATTCGTTCAGCTTCCTGATAAGGCAGCTTGAGTGACACGCCGTTGACGGACGTCCCGCGCAGACCGGAGCCGTCACTGCTCACGGTGTTGAACCGCCAGTTATCCCACTCGGGCTGCGGTGCGGGCAGCAGCGCGCTCGCCAGTAGCTGTGCGCCATCGCCGAATGCTGCTGCGAGTTGCCGGCTGTCGAAGAACAGCTGACGCCAGACCTGACCGCTGCCGACGTCGAACAGCCAGACCGCCTGATTGTCCGGAGTCACTCCGAGCAGGCGCATTTCCCGGTCGTGCCCCGGGTCGCACAGCAGCACGCGGTTATCCACGTACCAGGCACACAGGTTGCGATCACCGCTGGCGTTGCGCACACCCAGAATGGCAAAACTGTCGACCGGGTACTTCGCTGCCAGCGCTTCCAATGCTTGCCACCACTGGGCCCGCCCCTTGAGCCAGCGCTCACTCAAGCCACCCAGCTGCACTTCACCCTCGGCGGTCAGATTGAAGAACAAGCCGTCATCGGTCAGGGCCAGATACCCGTCCTGTACCGGCACCACGTCATTCAGTCCATCAGGCTGAAGCCATTGATGCGTCCATTGCGCCGGCCAGCGCTCGCTGCCTGCGGATACACGGCGTTGCACCCTGCACAGTTTTTGCGCCAGCCGGTCGTAGATGAAAAACAGCGTGTGCTCATCGTTGACCGGCAGCAGCAACAGCTCATCTAGATGCTTGATCGAATCGGCCCAGCCGCGGTTTCGTCCAGAGGCAAACGGATGAATGCACAACAGGTCACGGCTGCGAATCCAGACCAGATCGCGCTTGTCCGGATTGAACTTCCAGCACACCGACACGTAAGCGGCCGGTTGCCAGTCGACGGTGGTGACGCCTGCGCGTTCGGGCACCGGTGACAACGGAAAATAATGACCCAGCACCACCGACCAATGTGTCAGGGTCGGATTGGCGAACACTCGCTGGCCCAAGTCACGGTCCATCTCTCGAGTCACCGCAACCAGCTGCAGCTGGCCCTCACGGATCAGGTAATTGAACTGCGTGACTTGCTGATCGGCGCCCTGACATTGTTGCTCGATGTGAATCACCCCTTGGGCATCGACATCGATACGCCGCACGCTGCACTGCCCCTTCATCACCAGCAGTCGGTAGCGGCATTCGAGTAAACCGCTGACGGCATCGACCTGCCAGATATCGTAGTTGTGCGTCTCGTAGAAAAACGCAGAATCGTCGACCACGGCGCCCAGCAGCATTTCATCGGCCGCGAGTACCTCTTCATTGCGAATGTACAGAAAGCGATCCCTGGCAGCGTCGTACCAGGCCGTGGTGTAGCGCGGTCGCTCCTCGGGCTCGAAAGGAATCGGAAAGTGATGAACCGGCGTGTAAGGCATCACCAGCCGATGCTCCCGGGCCAGCGTCTGGTAGTGCGTGAGCAGCGATTGCTCATGCTCCCCGGCGGGCGCGTCCTGCTCGAGAACGTCGAGTCGTGCGTCACCGCGGTTGACCTTGAACGTTTGTCGCCCGGTCAGTTGCAACGTGACGTCATGCCGTCCTCTGCCGGTGAAGGTCACCTTCACGCCCCCCACCGAAAGCACCCCGCCGGCTTCGATATGCACATCGCTCTCGGTGGCCCAGGTGGCGGACAACTTCCAGTGACACAGCTGCAGGCTGGGAGACTGCAACTGGAGATTGGCCCCACGATTGAGAATCAGCGAACAGACACCACCCGCTCCTTCGATGCGGTATGACAATTTGTCTCGCCAGACCGGCGGCGTCATGGGTACTGCCAGCGCACGCTCACGGGCATCCAGCCGCACCTCGATCACGGTTGAGCGATACGACGGTATCAGACGGTTGATGATGTAGTGCGTGGGAAAAGAGTAGAACGAAAACAGGAATTGCCACTGGCCTGCCGCATCCTTTTTCTCCAGCTTGCGAGCCGTATCGAAACCGGTGTCGTGACGCAGCGTCGAGAACGGCAGCGCCTTGTATTCGTACCCGTAGTAGGTGGTCGGCGTGCAGGGCAGGACAACCAATTGCGTGCTCGGCGGATCGAAGCGGATGTAACCTGGCAGCCCCAGTTCACGCCGCAGATCGAGTGCTTGTTGATCATCCGGATTGATACCCGGCACCCCGAAATGGTCGCGCAGCCGATACACCTTCGGACTGTCAAGGACCAACATCGCGCGATTGAAGTCCAGGCTCCGAACGACCAGCGAAGGATGAGCGACCCACGCCCCAAGCCCGTCGTCATAACGATAACCGACACCGCGACAGGCCCGCTCCAGAGCGTCGAAAAACAACCCGACCTCCTGCGCCTGCCCGGCGATCCTGGCGAACCCCTGAGCCAGTGCCGCCACACCCACAGCCAATCCGCCCAGCACCACCCCGGCGCCGCCGAGCACGGTTGCCGCAGTCGCCGCGCCCGCCGTGGCGGCTCCCAGACCACCGGCAGTCAACGCCAGACTGGTGGCATCGAAGGCCAACTGAGTGCCGAACTGTGCGCGCTCGATCTCGTTGTCTGCCGTCGCCAATTGATAGATGTCGAAACCGACATTGGCCAGTCCCAGCACCGCGCCCACGCCTTCGTTGGCGACATGTCCCAGCGCCTCGCCCACCACTGGCGCACAGGTACGGGCGATGATTTTCTCTTCATTGAGTGCGGTCTTGATCAGACTGAGCAGACCGGCGACGTCGGTGACATTGCCGTGCACCAATTGCGCGTAATTGACGTAGGCATGCAACCTGACGGCGGTGGTCAAGGTGCGGTCATCGCCCTCTCGTCCACGCAAGACATTCATCAGCGCCTGGATCGTGAAGCCGGTATTGAGGGTGTGAACGGCACCGGCCTCAACCATCTGCGGCGTGGCTCGGGTGCCCAGTGCCGAAAACTGCTCCGACAGATAATTTCTGATGCGCAGCAGGCGATGATCGCTGCTGACCACCTGCACCACATGCTCGGATTGCGCGGGATCGATCAGGTTGATCCGGTACTCGCCGGCGGGCGTTATCTCCAGGGTTTCGAACAACGGCACCAACGGCTTTGCTGAAGCATGCAAGTCCTGTAAAGCGTCGGTCGCCTGGGCAATCTGCTGTCCCCACCAATGACTGTCCAGATCGCGCAGGCTGCGCCCCAAGTGCGGATTGCTCACCAGCGAATGGCCGCGGGCACTGTTCAAGCGCCGGCGGATTGGCCGCTGTGCCTGCTCCGGCAGCACATTGTCGGACTCCAGCAATTGTCCGACGCTAAATCCGCCGGACAGATTCAAGGCCGATATCTTTTGCCCCTGCAGCTCGATCAGATCAAACGCCGGACGCGCGTCGTCGCCATAGGCCGCATAGTATTTCGCCATCCCCTGCTTGTGAAAAAGGTCAGTCAGTGCCAGTTGCAACTGATCCGGCTGACTGAACTCGAACACGCCGAAATTGGGATCATAAAAGTGATAGGTGGCGTGCCCACCCTTGAAGGTTTTCGCCACCAGCATGGCGTGATTGTCCGAGTTGAGCATCAGCGTGCGCGTGCTGGCGAACGCCTCCAGCGTGGTGCCGAGCTGTTGCAGATCGACTCGCCCCAACGGCTTGCCGATGTCGTGCAATTGCACGTCGTGCAACTCTTCGAGCGCCTCCAGAAACACCATTGAATCGTGCTGCTGCGGCTCGGCCGTGGCCAGGAAGAACCGCTCGCGCAATCGTCGCGACGCCGCCACGCCCTGCTCCAGAGCAGCACTCATGATCAGCGCCAGCGGGTAACAGCGGCCACCGGGATCGCCCGGCCCTTCGAGCAACAGATCCTGCGGCACCAGTTTGACGTCACTGGCTTCGATTTGTCCCAGCACCTGACCCAGCCGCAGGATCACCTGCTCGCGATGCTCGCGGGTGGCGACGGTCTGAATATGGGCAACATGACGCCCCCATTGAAACAGCGTGTACGCCTGCGACAGCGCGGCCCGCTTCAGCGTCAACGCGCTGTCCGACGCCACCATCGGCTGATCGACATGACTGGCAAGACCGGCCATGAACTGCGGGGCCCGCTGCTGATACAGATGGCGTTCAATGGCCGCATAACGTACCGACGCCCCTACCTCGGCAACGCTGTTGGCCAGATTGTCGAGCTCGGTGGCAAGTTGCGTGAGACTTGAGTTATCCAGTGAGCGTGCGCCGAGCATCTGTCCTAACACCACCCGTTGCAACGGACTGATCTGGAAGAACGGCAGCGAACCCTCGGCAATGCCGCTTAGCAACTCATCCAGCGCCAGCCCCTGAATCCGCGCATCGCTGAGCGACGCCGGAGCCTGCAAAGTGACGGGCTGGGCCTTGATGGCCTGGCGATCATCGAAGCCGAGCCCCGGCCCGTCGGGAAACCATAATGAGCCGTTATGTCCTTCGCGCATCGCGGCCACGAACGGTTCACCGAGTCTGTCGATCATCCGTTGCAGCACATCCGTCAACAGCACTGGCCGGCCCTCGATAACCGGCCAGCCCTCCTCGAACGCTATGCTCTGCTGGGTCAGCAATGCTTTTACATCACCGCTGTAGCGCGCGCTGTACTGTCCTTCCTGCCAGCGCCGCTGCTCGTCGAGCACCCACCGCTCGACATCAACGGCGTTGTTTTTCCAGGAGTGGTCCTGCTCTTCCTCGGTCTTGTCATTGACCATCCACAGCGGCTCGATCGCCGCCTCCACACGCAAGGTTTCCACCTCGCGCGGAACGAAGTTGCGCCGTTCGTAGTCGGCCATGCCATCGCGCATCGCCCCAGGTCCGGTCAGATAAATCGTCCCCTCGCTCTGCGGGCGAATGCCGTCACTGAAGTAGCCCGCGATGGCCAGCATCAAAAAGCTGGCCGCCATGTCCTCGGTCATCGACAGCTCGGCCAGAGGGCCAAATGCCTGTTCGAGAACTTCTCGCGCCAGCTCTGTCATGCCCTCGAAATCGGTCAATGCGACGCCTCGTTCGGCGGCGAGGCGGTTTGTCTGGTCGATGGCCTCATAGTTGAACCGGAACCGCTCGATCACGCTGTTAAGCATTGGCGATTGCGCATGAGCCATCAGGAACGAGTTGCTCAACGTTTCCTGCACGGCAACCGCGCGCAAGTCCTGCGGGCGCACAAGCAGTTCGGCCGGCGCATGGAACACCTCGTGCAGTGCCGGTTGCTGCCGGGCGAAAGCCTCCAGCGCGGCGCGGTGTTCGTCGGGAATCCGGCCCCGATAATCGGTGTATCGGTCGCGCAATGCCTGGCGTCCCGGCATCCAGTGCGGATTGTGATCAAGCAGCAGTTGCAGAACGCCAAGGCGCGCGTCGCCGCCGAACGCACTGATGTCGACCCCGCCCAGGGTTTTGACCAGGGGCGGCAAGTTATCGACATCCACGTAGCGGCCACCCTCCTCGTACAAGACCTCGACCCGCACCACGTCAGAGGCGGCGGCCAGATTTCCGCGCAAGCGGGTCTCGCGATCGTAGATGGCTTGCAGTCGCAGCGGTGCGTCGAGGTCACGCAAGTCACGCAACTGCAGATCATCGCCTGCCAGATCGAGCAGACTGCGCCGGTTCTGCTCGATCAAGGCTTCCAGTTGTTCCGCGTCCTGGCCGTAGGCGCGAGACAACAAGTCGATCCGCGCTTCATCCGCCGATTGCCCTCGTTCCAGCGCCTCATTGATGTGCATGAACATCTGCTGCTTGAGGACGATGACCCGCTCTTCGTACAACGTCCCAAGCCTGGTGTCGGTAATACGCTCGCTACCACCATGTTGCATGGCGTCAGCCTTGGCGGCCTCGACGATCAGCTTATTGGTTTGCCAGGCCAGTAGCGCGTCACTGTCATACCAGAGATTGAGGCTGTACCCCTGCCCGCTCAATACCTGCTTCCAGAGGTTGAGATAGTCACGCTGAATCTCGCCAAGGCCACCGCCCAGCCAGACGAAATGCAGATTTTTTACAACCGGAGTGGCGGCAGTGTTCGCGTAAATCTCGCTGTTTCGCAGACGGGTCTCGAACGCCTGAATAGCGTTGTAAATGCCCGATAAAGCGCTTTTGGGCGGTTCAGACTGGCCCAGCGTGTCACGGCGCACACGCGGCACGCCGATCAACTGTTCCAGAGAATGCTTGAGTAATGTCAGGGGTTCAATTATTCGCGGGGAATTGAGCAAACCGATACATGCAAAGTAATAGCGCCACACTGACGGATAAACGTTACTGTCCCGGTGTACCAACAGGGCCTGTTCGAGATCAGCCTGTTTGAACAGATTGATAAAACTGACATAACCACTGGCATCTTTAAATCTTTGATCGTGCATGAAAGTTCCTCCGTTATTCTGACCGACATCATGAGCGCACACAGGCACTTGAATGGCAGCGAAGTTAACGAATGGGGACTTCGCACTCAAACTTCAGAACTTTCAATACATGTCAAAACAGGCAATTAAAAAACAACTGATAACGCATGTAACCGCAACAGGTTATTGCGACAACCCTGATCTAAAAATCAATATGACTGCGAAAGTCGGCGGCACAACTGCGCATCGACTTTTTACTGCGGCCAATCAAGATTCAGGATAAGTCCGACAAAATGTAAGTCATAAGAAAGATCCCACGCGGTAGTGGAGTAAATCTCACACGCACCGCTGAAAGATATGACATCGGCAAATCCGGAAACAATCTCCCCGTCCTGGCCGGCATGGCGAGGGAGCAAGCCCCCTCGCCTGCGCTCATGCCTGCGGCTTTTCGCCGTACCAGCGCGGCGTGTAGACCCACACGCCACCTTCAGCCTTGGGGAAGGTGCACGTGGTCGAAGAACCAATCAGCACCATGGTGCGCATGTCCACCTGATCCGGAGTCAGTTGCCCCAGTGTGGTGACCCGCAGAGACTGCCCCGGCCGACCGATGTCGCGCCCCAAGACCACTGGCGTCGCCTCCGTGCGATGTTGCGCGACGATTTCCAGCGCGCGGCCCAGTTGCCACGGACGCGCCCGGGAGATCGGGTTGTAGAAGGCCAGGGCCAGGTCGGCGGCGGCCGCCAGATCCAGACGCTTCTCGATGATCGACCACGGCTTGAGGTTGTCCGACAGCGACATCACGCAGAAATCATGACCCAGCGGCGCACCCGCTTGCGCAGCCGTGGCGAGCGAGGCGGACACTCCCGGCAGGATTTCCAGCTCGACGCGGTGCCAGGCCGGATCGGTCGACTCGTGCAACGCTTCGAGTACCGCCGCGGCCATGGCGAACACGCCGGGGTCGCCGGACGAAACGACGATCACCGAACGGCCCTCGGCCGCCAGCCGGAAGGCGTGGCGGGCGCGCTGCATTTCTTCGCGATTGTCGGTGCAGTGCTGCACCTGATCAGCGCGAAACGGGCCGGCCATGCGCACATAGGTTTCATAACCGAGCACATCGGTGGCCCGCGCCAACTCCGCCTTGACCGCTGGCACCATCAGTTCGGCAGCGCCGGGGCCGAGGCCGATCACCGCCAGGCGTCCACGCTGACGACCGATCTGCGCGACGTCCAGCGGCTGTTCGGCGCGCGCAATCGCCAAGCCGTTGGCACGGCTGATCGTGGCCTGCGGCAGTGCGTGACGCGCCAACGCGTCGAGGTCGTTGTGCGCCGCGACAAAGCGCAGTGGCACCCCCAGTTCGAGCGCGGCTTCACGCAGTTTGGCCGCCGCCATTTCCGTGTCAGCCGCCAGCAGACAGGCCAGCGCCTGCTGCGCAACTCCGGCCTGCTGCAACGCGGCGCGCACTGCGTTCGGCAGATCCTCCAGCTGCGCACTCACCGCCACCGCGACGCTGCGCGGATAGATCAGCAGCTCGTTGGCGCTCGCGATACGTTCGGCACTGCCGACATGAATCGAGCGCTGCGCATGCGGGTCTTGCGGCAACTGCGCCTGATCCAGCCACGGCGCCGCACCTTCGATGCGCACGCTGTGCCCGGCCAGCAAATCGGAAACGAAACGCTTGCCCAGTTCCAGATCCGCCAGCGCATAGCCGCTGGGTGGGTTGAGCAGGCAAGTGCCAAAGCGCAATTCGCCACTGGTGGTGATCGCCGCTGCGACCTGCAATGCGCCAGCGATTTCCCGGGCCATGACATTCACCCCGCCGAGGCCACCGAGCAGCGGCACCACGGCGCTGCCGTCTTCGGCAACGGCGAGTACCGCCGGTTCCGCGCCCTTCTCGATCAGTAACGGTGCCAGGGTGCGAATGACAATACCGGCCGCGCACAGGGCAATGATCGGCGTGTCTTGCTGGTACAACTCACGCAGGGTCGCGCCAAATTCCTGATAGCTGCGGTCGGCGCCTTCGACGCGTCCGGCGAGGCCGTGGATCTGCGCCGTCGGATACACCTGCCGGATACGTCGCGCGGTGGCCAGCGCGCTCTGTCCGAGGATGACAATGGCCGGTGTGGATGGCGTCATCAACCTTGCCACCGTTCGCCCGGGACGATGATCAGCGAGAAGTACGGCGAGGACATCGGCTCGACCTGATCCAGCGGCACGATCTTCTGATTGGCCATGGTCGCGCGTTCGACGTACAGCGCCCGCTCGGCCAGCCCGAGCTCTTCGAGTACCGCACGGACTTTGGGAAAGTTGCGCCCCAGTTTCATGATCACCGCCGCATCGGCGTCGGCCAGACGCCGCTTCAGATCCTCGTGCGGCAATACGCCGGAGAGCACCGACAGGCTCTGGTTGCGATACACCAGCGGCGCGCCGAGTACCGAGGCGCCGCCAAGCATTGAGCACACGCCCGGCACCACTTCGGCTTCATAGCGGGTGGACAACCGGTCATGCAGATACATGTAGGAACCGTAGAAGAACGGATCGCCTTCGCAGATCACTGCAACGTCGCGGCCGGCGTCCAGATGCGCCGCGACCTCTTCGGCGGCAGCGTCGTAGAAATCACTGATCACCTGCTCGTAGGACAGCGGCGCCGGAAGCACTTCGGTGGTCACCGGGTACACCAGCGGCAGCAGGTTCTGCGCGTCCTGCAGGTGCGCTTCGATGATGCCGAACGCATTGCCTTTTTTACCTTTGGCGACGAAGTACGCCACCACTGGCGATTCGCGCAGCAGACGCAGGGCTTTGACGGTAATCAGTTCCGGATCACCGGGGCCCACGCCGAGGCCGATCAGACGTCCTGTTGCCTGCATCATTCGACCTCCGTGGCGAGGGCATTGACTGCGGCGGCGGCCATGGCGCTGCCGCCGAGCCGGCCTTGCATGATCACGAACGGTACGCCGCGACTGTCAGCCGCCAGCGCCGCTTTCGATTCGGCGGCGCCGACGAAGCCCACCGGGAAGCCAAGAATCAACGCCGGTTTCGGTGCGCCGGCATCCAGCATTTCCAGCAGATAGAACAGTGCGGTCGGCGCGTTGCCGATCACCACCACGCTGCCCTCCAGGTGCGGACGCCACAGCTCCAGCGCCGCCGCCGAGCGGGTGTTGCCCAGCTCACGGGCCAGCTCCGGCACGCTGTCGTCGCGCAAGGTGCAGATCACCTTGTTGTTCGCCGGCAAACGCGCACGGGTCACGCCTTCGGAAACCATCCGCGCATCGCACAGGATCGGCGCACCGGCTGCCAGCGCATCGCGCCCGGCCTTGCCGGCGCCCTCGGAGAATTGCAGACCGTCGACTGCCTCGACCATGCCGCAGGCGTGGATCACCCGCACCGCGAGTTTTTCCAGATCGGCCGGGATGCGTGCCAGATTGGCCTCGCTGCGAATGATCGCGAAGGAGTTGCGATAGATCTCCTGACCGTCGCGGATGTAATCAAGCATCAAGGGGGCTCCGTGAGCGGGCGTCGAGCAGGATCGCGGCCGCTTCAATAGTAAGGTTGCGTGCGTGCAGCGTGCCGAAACCCGGCAGCGCTGCATCGCGAAAATAGAGGTCGTAATGACCGGGGCTGATCGCCAGCAAGGTGGCGGGTGCGCAATGGGCCGCCGCGCAAGAGCGCGGGCAGCCGGACAGGTGCACGTTCTGCGCCTGTGGCAACAGCGTCGCCAGCCATCGGGCGTCGTGTTTGGTATCGGCCAGGCCTTTGCCGCATCCGCTGGAGCCGGTGCAGGCAATCAGCCTGGACAGCGGCTCACGGGCATCGGTCAGCCAGTGCAATTGCGTCAGTGTTTGCAAGACTTGCGCCGCGTCGGAGGGCTTCACGTTCGGCAGCAACAGGCTTTGCCACGGGGTGAAACGCAGGCTGCCATCACCGTACTCGCGGGCCAGCCGGGCGGCGCCACGCAGCATGGCCGGGTCGAGACGGCCGAGCGCCGGCACCGCGCCGACATACACTCGGTCGGCAGCGTTTTGCGGGTGAACACCGATGTGCAGAGCCTCCGCCAGCCGCGTGCGCTGTCGGGCAACGACGGCTTTGATCGCCACCCGTTCGCGCAACTGTTCGAGGAAGGCCGGCATCGGCCATTCATCAAGCAAATGGCGCATGCGCGTCTGCTCCGGCCGAGCCCGCTCGAGGAACAACTCCAGCACCGCGACCACCAGCGCATGGCCATTTTCCACGGTCACGGCACCGGCCGCCCGATCGGTCGGGCAGCCAGCCAGACCGAACGCCAACAAGACTTCACCGTCACACTCAAACGCCGACAACCACAGATCATGCGGATGCTCGAGCATCGCCAACGCCTCACCGCCGTCCAGTTGCACGGCAAACTTGGCGCTCAACTCGGGAAAGCGCGGATGCGTCTGCAATGTCAGCAGAATCTGTTCGGCCAGAGGCCGGGTATCGAATAGCAACCGCCGATCGATACCGGCGCTCGGGCTGAGCATCAGGTTACGTACATCGTCACCCGCTGCGGTTTGCGGCCCGAGGCCGGCGGCCAGCAAGCTGTCGGTCAATACCGCTGACTGCTCACCGATGCCGCGAATCTGCAGATTGGCGCGGTTGGTCGCCTCGATTTCCCCACGGGCGAAACGCTCGGCGGCATTGGCTACCGCGTCGGCCTGATCGGCAGTGATCGAGCCGCCATTGAGCTTGATCCGGCAGATGCCGCCGTCCAGCGCCTGGACGATACGCAGCAACCCCGGACAAGCCGAGGGGCGCAGAGCGGTGGACAGAGGGCGTTCGTTCAAGGGATGACCGGCTGGCTGGCAGCGCTGTAGTGGGCGAAAGGTCGCCATTATGCCTGCTTTGCCCGAGCGCATGAAAATGCCTGCCGGTCGGAAACTGCACCCAGGCAACAATTCCCGCCGCCTGGCGTCGCTTCAGAGTTGGTATTCCTCAAACCTGGACGCATGCGCGCCAATGGCTTGCTCCACGCTTGCCCGGTTGGCATCCATGGCCCGGCGCTTGATCAGCAGCTTTCTGGCGCGAATGTCCAGTTGTGACATCGGTTGATGAACCTGCCAGAACAGATAGTTGGTATTGAGTACCAACTTGATAAAGCGGATATGGCTGAGTACCACCACCAGCTCGTCACGGGTGTTCTGACTGACCGGCAAAATATGCGAGTTGAAGGTTTTGCCACTCAGCGCGGAAA
>NZ_JABULD010000581.1:0-22686 GCF_014060985.1 Pseudomonas sp. MD195_PC81_125 | reverse complement strand
ATCTACCACCAACAATTAATAGGTAATAGTCACAATCATCAATGACCTTCTTAATAAACACCCATTGCTCTTCATCCGTCGCTGGAAACATTTCCATACCGGCAGGAATACAGTCCATCTCCATTAGAGTTTGAGTAACACTTTTCCTCTCTTCCATCAAATCCGTGTATGTCGAACTAACAAAAACCTGGTATCGCTTCTCCATTCCCACTCCATGTATTGCGAAAAAATGTTCAGCCCTGAGTGATGCATACGAAATTTTATTTACATCTTCAATCTAAATAGTGAGTCGCCATAACAAGCCCTTGTTCGCCAGAATTGTGAATGTGTAGACAGACTATACAAGCTTTTCCCGATGCGCTATTCGCGCGAGTAAAACACCATCGCCCCCATGAACGACTTAGCCACCCTCGCCCGCCTGATCGAAAACCTCATCCGCCTCGGCACCATCGCCGACGTCCAGATGAGGCCCCCGCGCGTGCAGGTCAAAACAGGATCACTCACCACCGGCTGGCTCCCATGGATCACCGCGCGCGCCGGCGCCGACCGCGAATGGAATCCGCCCAACCAAGGCGAGCAGATCATCCTGTTCAGCCCATCCGGCCAACTCGGCAACGGAATAGTCCTCACCGGCCTGTTCAGCGACCACATCCCCGCCAATGGCGACCGCGAAGGCCTGCACCGCTGCACCTACCGCGACGGCACCGTCATCGAGTACGACAGCCTCACTCACCACCTCAACGTCACACTAGCCGAAGGCGGCACCACCAACCTGACAAGCACGGGCGGCATTCACATCGTCGGCCCTATCACCCACGAAGGCGACTACACCCAAACCGGCAACCAAAACGTCACCGGCAGAGTCGCCGTATCCGAGGACGTCGTCGCAGCCAACATCAGCCTGGTCAACCACCCGCACGGCGGCGTCATGCCCGGCGGAGCGAAAACGGGGCAACCGGAATGAACCAAGAAACCGGCGCAGCCCTCGGCTTGGTCGAACACATCGCCCAGTCCATCACCGACATACTCACCACCCGCATCGGTACCCGCGTCATGCGCCGCGAATACGGCAGCCTGCTGCCCGAGCTGGTCGATCAACCGTTCAACGACTTCACCCGCCTGCAGGTGTACGCCGCCACCGTCATGGCCCTGATGCGTTGGGAAACCCGCATCAACCTCAGCCGTGTGCAGTTCGTCGGTGCGAACCTTCAAGGGCAGTCGTCGCTGGATCTGGAGGGGACCTTGGTGGACAGCAATCAGCCGCTGAGCCTCAGCGTGCCGCTGCAATTGGGGGGCAGCGTATGAACACCTTCGTTGCCCTCGACCTTAGCCAACTCCCCGCACCGCAGATCGTCGAACAAATCGACTACGAGCAGATCCTCGCCGCGCGCAAGGCGTACGCCATCAGTCTTTGGCCGCTTGAGCAGCAGGCTGAGATTGCCACACGACTCAACATGCCGTCGGAGCCATTGACCAAACTGCTCGAGGAAAACGCCTACCGCGAAATCATTTGGCGGCAGCGGGTCAACGAAGCCTCCGTCGCCAACATGCTCGCCTTGGCCAAGGGCACCGACCTCGATCAGCTCGCCGCTAACTTCAACGTCAAGCGACTGATCATTCAGGCCGCGAACCCGACAACCGTGCCGCCGCTGGC
This sequence comes from Pseudomonas sp. MD195_PC81_125, assembly GCF_014060985.1. Lineage (NCBI taxonomy): Bacteria > Pseudomonadati > Pseudomonadota > Gammaproteobacteria > Pseudomonadales > Pseudomonadaceae > Pseudomonas > Pseudomonas sp. MD195_PC81_125. Next base: position 21,032 of record NZ_JABULD010000581.1, on the reverse strand, counting down.
CAAACTGATGGAAAGTGACGACAGCCTGCGCGAGCGCGCACAGATGGCATGGGAAGGCCTCAGCACCGCCGGCCCGCGCAACAGCTACATCTTCCACGCCCGTTCCGCAGACGGCCAGGTCGCCGACGCCACCGCCGAAAGCCCGGCCCCGGCCGAAGCCGTGGTCACCGTGCAATCCGTGCTGGGCGACGGTACCGCGTCACAGGCACTGCTCGACAAGGTCAAAACCTACCTAAGCGACGACGACCGCCGGCCACTCGCAGATCGCCTGACCGTGCAGGGTGCGCAGATCCTCACCTACCAGGTCAAAGCCAAGCTCTACCCGCTGACCAACGGCCCGGAAACCGAACTGATCCTGGCGGCCGCCCAAGCGCGGCTGCTGCAATTCGTGCATCAGCGCCGTCGGTTGGCGCTAGAGGTGTCCGAATCCATCGTCCACGCCGCGCTACACGTCGAGGGGGTGCGTAAAGTCGTCCTGAAGGATTGGGTGGACATCGTCGCCACCAAGTACCAGGCGCCGTACTGCACGCATGTCGAATTGGCGCTGGGCTTCGAATGATGAGCTATCAACCGCTGCTACCCAATAACTCGACACCGCTGGAACGCCAGGCGGCTCAAGCACTGGCACAAATCCAACGCGTGCCCATTCCCTTGAGAACGCTCTACAACCCGGACAAATGCCCCCTGCCCTTGCTGCCGTACCTCGCCTGGGCGTTCTCGGTAGATCGCTGGGACAGCAAATGGCCGGAGCCAGCCAAGCGCGCAGCCTGCCGCGCGGCGTACTACGTCCACTCGCACAAGGGCACCATCGGCGCCTTACGCCGTGTAGTCGAACCGCTGGGCTACCTGATCGAAATCGCCGAATGGTGGCAATCCGTCCCACTCGGGACACCTGGCACCTTCACCTTACGCATTGGCGTCCTCGACTCCGGCATCACCGAAGCCATGTATCAGGAACTGGTCTGGCTGATCGATGACGCCAAACCCCTCACCCGCCATCTGACAGGCCTCGACATCATTCTGGAATCCCGACTCGACACGTTCGTTGGATGCGCCGTGTACGACGGCGACGAAATCGACGTGTATCCGTGGAACAACCCGGATATCGACGTAGCAGTCCGGGGCTACAGCGCCCTAAGCCTTTACACCCTCGACGAACTGGATGTTTACCTTAATGGTTGATCAGAACTCTATTTTCGGCGGCCTGCTAACCACGCTGGGCGCCGCCAAGAAAACCAACTGCGACGCCCTCGGCATTCCCTGGCAGCCGAGCCACATGCTGATCGGTGACGCCAACGGCGTTGCCCCCCACGCCTGACGCCTCGCAGACTCAACTGATCAATCAGGTTCATCGCGCCCCTCTCAACCAGTTGCACACGTCCCCTACCGATCCAAACATTCTGATCGCCGAAGTGGTACTTCCCCCGGAGGTGGGCGGCTGGTGGATGAGGGAGCTGGCACTCGAAGACAGCGATGGTGTGTTTTGTGCGGTTGCGAATCTGCCACCCAGCTACAAGCCACTGCTTGCGCAAGGGTCGGGGCGTAACCAGGTGGTGCGGATGCACATCATCACCAATGGCACCGCCAACATTCAGCTCAAGATCGATCCGGCGGTGGTTCTGGCGACCCGAGACTATGTGGATCGTTCCCTCATCGCACGCGATGCGTTCACCAACGTATCGTCATCCCGAACGTTGAAACCCCGAGAAATGGGCATCGTCCTGATAGACGCCAGTGCCCGCGCACTGAATATCCAGTTGCCAGCAGCTGATGCCCGACTCGGCACACGGGACGTCATTGTTCGCCGCAAAGACAACAGCATCAATCGTCTGGTCATCAAGGCACATGGCAAAGACACACTGATGTTTCATACGCACTTGAACCCAGCGGGTTATCCGTTTCTCGTGCTGATGGGCGCTGGTGATTGGTGGCATTTGCGCAGTGACGGTGCCGGCAGCTGGTGGCCATTAGGCCGTTTCGACAGCACTACATTAGGCCGACCGGTTTTCGAAACCACCACCGTGTTCAGCCCCGGCGGTTACGGCGCCATGAGTGGGCAATTACTCGACAGAAATGAGTGGCCATGGTTGTGGGATCACGCTCAACAATCGGGGATGCTCTATCCAGAGAAACATAGTTACCTGGAAGGTGCATGGACGATCGGCGACCACAAAACGACGTTTCGGCTACCCGAGGCAAGAGGCGAGTTTTTCAGGGTGCTTGATGAAGACCGGCGCGTCGATAAATCGACTCTGACAGGTACCACAACGCGAGGAAGTCCGGTTATCAGCGATATCCGCGGCCGCATGCGCGTCAAGATCGGCATGATGTTGGAGGGCGGCGATTTTCCAAAAGGCACCACCATTGTTTCCGTCGGAGAGTCAGAGATTGTTGCCTCGAATGAGTCAAAGACGGACGGCGCCGGTGAGTGGCAAGTTCTCGGGCGGATCGCCGGTTCATGGACACCCGACACGTTTGAGCGTCACACCCACCCTGTTTCTTTCGGCTCCGGCAAGGGTGACCGCGTAGCGCTTCTTTCTGCTGCATCAACTTCTGTTGCTCAAATCAACCACGTAGTGGCCTACAACACATCGCCGCCGTTAATCGGGCGAATGGGTAACGACGAAACTCGCCCACGCAATATCGCCTACCCCGCCCGAATTAAACTGATCTGAGGTCTGGATGATTACCTATTTGATTGATGACGCCGGGGCGCTGGCCGGCCCGGTGACGTTCCCGGATATTCCCGGTTTCGGCCCGCAGCTTCCCGGCAACGCCGTGCAGGTACCTGAAGTGCTCACGCCGACAGAGCCAGGTACAACGTGGGCGCTGCTCGATGGAGAAGTCCGCCAGGTACGCGATTTGCGAGGAACGGTTTTCCGCAAGGCAGATGGTGCGAGCCAATCGTGGCAACAATTAGGCGAGCTGCCACAAGCGTTAACCACCCAACCATGGCCTGGAGAACACTTCCGATGGATCAACGAACAATGGACGCTCGACGAATTGGCCCTGCGTGCAACTCAAAGCGCTCAGGCTCTACAGCATCGCGACGACCTGCTGCGTAACGCGCAGTTGCGCATCGCACCGCTTCAGTACGCGGAGAAGCTGGGTACTGCAACACCTCAAGAGCTGACATTGCTATTGGGCTGGATGCGCTACAGCGTAGATCTCAACCGCATCGAACAGCAGGAGCAATTCCCCAACATCATCGATTGGCCAACACCACCAGACCCTACCGGGTTGTAATCCAGCCCCCTACAACACCCAACCCGCGACGTCATCATCCTCCATCGGCAACCTGTGCATCGACTTCACGATCACCGCACAGGCCGCTTCCATGTCCGATTATCTTCACGGCGTCCGGGTCATCGAGCTTAACGATGGCTCGCGCCCAATCCGCACGATCCCCACCGCCGTCATCGGCATGGTTTGCACCGCCGATGATGCCGATGCATCGACCTTCCCACTGGATACACCCGTGCTGATCAGCAGCGTACAGAGCGCCATTGGAAGGGCCGGTGAAAAAGGCACGCTGGCGGTCAGCCTGCAAGCCATCGCCAACCAGTCCAAACCCTACGTCATTGTGGTGCGCGTGAAGGAAGGCCAGGACGAAGCGGAGACCGCCAGCGCGTTGATCGGCACCACTACTGAATCCGGCAAATACACCGGTATGAAAGCCTTGCTCGCCGCCAAGTCTCGACTGGGATTGGTGCCGCGGATTCTGGGCGTGCCCGGGCTCGACTCGTTACCCGTGGCCACCGCCCTCACATCGCTCGCTCAACAACTGCGCGCATTTGCTTATGTCAGCGCGTGGGGCTGCCAGACCAAAGAAGAGGCCGTCGCCTACCGTCGCAACTTCGGCGCTCGGGAAGCTATGGTCATCTGGCCTGACTTCCTGAACTGGAACATCGCCACCAGCAAGACAGCCACCGCGAGCGCCGTGGCTAATGCGTTAGGCGTGCGTGCCAAGATCGATCAGCAAACCGGCTGGCACAAAACCTTATCCAACGTCGCTGTGAATGGCGTCACCGGCATCAACGCCGATGTGTTCTGGGACCTGCAAAACCCGGCTACCGACGCCAACTACCTCAACAGTCACGACGTCACCACGCTGATCAACGAAGGCGGCTTTCGCTTCTGGGGCAGCCGCACCTGCAGCGATGACCCGCTGTTCGCTTTCGAGAGTTACACCCGCACCGCGCAAGTACTGGCCGACACCATGGCCGGCGCGCAGATGTGGGCGATGGACAAGCCGCTGCATGCCTCATTGGTGCGCGACATGATCGAGTCGGTGAACGCCGAGTTTCGCACCAAAGTCGCTGGCGGCTATCTGGTCGGTGGCGGCTGCTGGTACCCCGAAGACATCAACACCAAAGACACGCTCAAGGCCGGCAAGCTCTGGCTGGATTACGACTACACGCCTATCCCGCCGCTGGAAGACCTGACCCTGCGCCAACGCATCACCGACCGCTACCTCATCAATTTCGCCAGCCAGATCAACCGCTAACCGGAGAACGGCGCCATGGCCCTACCGCGCAAACTGAAAAACCTCAACCTGTTCAACGATGCCAACAGCTACGTCGGCGTGGTCAAGAGCGTCACCCTGCCCCCGCTCGGGCGAAAGATGGAAAGTTATCGCGGCGGTGGCATGAGCGGCCCGGTCAAAGCTGACCTGGGGTTCTCCGATGACGGCATCCAGTTCGAATGGAAGACCGGCGGACTGGACCTGATCGCGCTGCGCCAGTTCGGCGCGGTGAACGCTTCGGGTGTGGCGCTGCGATTCTCCGGCGCCTTTCAGCGCGACGATACGGGCGACGTCAGCGCCGTGGAAGTGGTCATGCGCGGCCGTCACGAAACCATCGAAATGGGCGACGCCCAGCCCGGCGAAGACACTGAACACAGCATCACCACCACCTGTTCCTACTACAAGCTCATCGTCGATAACGAAGACATCATCGAGATCGATCTGCTCAATTTCATCGAGAACGTGAACGGCGTCGACATGCTCGAAAAACAGCGCGCCGCGATCGGCCTCTGACCTTCCCAACCCCATTGGATACTCCCCATGCAGAGCATCGAAACACACGAAACCATCCAGTCTGCCGATGAAAACAGCGTAAGCCTCGACATGCCCATCACTCGCGGTAAAACCACTATCGATACGCTCACTCTGCGTAAGCCCCAATCGGGCGAACTGCGTGGCGTGCAGTTGATCGAGTTGTTGAACATGGACGTGGCAACCCTGATCAAGATCCTGCCGCGCATCACGTCGCCAAGCATTACCGCGCCGGAAGCCGCCGGCATGGACCCGGCGGATCTGCTGGCCTGTGGTAGCAAGATTTCCGCTTTTTTGTTGCAGAAGTCGGCGAAGACGGATGTCTGCCTCGTTGCGTAGAGGATGCAATGGCTGACTTGGCGGTGGTCTTTCATTGGGCACCAGCGAACATGGATTCGCTGGGCCTGCAAGAGCTGATGGAATGGCGCGAGCGCGCCAGGTTGCGGAGTGTTGTCGATGGCGAATGATCTGAAGTTGCGGGTATTGCTGAGTGCCATCGATCAAGCCACCCGCCCACTAAGAGCAATCAACAACAGCAGCATCGGCGCAGCCCGTGCCTTGAAGGACGCCCGCGAAAAGCTCAAGGCACTCAACTCACAGCAAAAAGATGTGAGCGCCTGGCGCTCGCAACGCGCGGCTGCCGAGACTACGGCGCAGGCGCTGAGTGCTGCACGCGACAAAGTCAAAACGCTGAGTCAGCAAATCGCCGCCACTGCCGCGCCGACCAGGGCGATGACGCAAGATCTACGCAGGGCAATTCGTGAAGCGCAAAAGCTCAAGCAGCAACACGAGCAAAGCAGCGTGCAATTACAGCGCCTTCGTACTCGACTGCACGACGCGGGCCTTAGTACCCAAAACCTCAGTCAGCACGAACGCCGTCTGCGTGAGCAAACCGATGCGGCCAATCAAAGCATCGCGGAGCAGACCCGACGCTTGGCGGCATTGGCGGCTCAACAGCGAAGGCTGACAGCGGCACGCACCACACTACAAAATCAGCGAGAAGTCGCCACCTCAATGGCTGGTAAGGGCGCCACCGCCGCTGCCAGTGGAGGCACTGCGCTGTATGCGGGCGCCAAGATGCTCATGCCCGGCATCGAATTCGACGCCAGCATGAGCAAAGTACAAGCGATCACCCGCCTCGATCAAAAACGCTGTCGAGCTATCGGATCTGCGCAAGCAGGCGCGTGGGTTGGGCAGTTCCACACAATTCACTGCCGGTCAGGCCGCCAATGCTCAGGGTTTTCTCGGCATGGCCGGGTTTGAGCCGAAAGCCATCAGAGCCGCCATGCCCGGCATGCTCGACCTCGCCTCTGCCGGCGGCACCGAATTGGCCCAGACCGCCGACATCGCTTCAAATATCCTCTCCGGACTCGGCATGGATGCCGAACACATGAGCAGACTGGGCGACGTACTCGTCGGCACTTTTACCCGCTCCAACACCAATTTGCAGATGCTCGGCGAGACCATGAAATACGCCGCGCCGATGGCCAAGACCTACGGCGTCGAACTGGAAACCGCCGCCGCAATGGCCGGTAAACTGGGGGATGCAGGACTGCAAGGCAGCATGGGCGGCACGGCGCTGAGTTCGATCATGAACCGCCTGGCGTCACCGCCGAAAGCCGCTGAAAAAGCACTTGCGCAACTGCAGATCCGAACCGCCGACGCTCAAGGCAACCTGCGGAAAATGCCGGACATCCTCAAAGAGATCCACGACAAAACCCAACACCTGGGTACCGCGAAAAAAGGCGGGCTGTTCAAAGCTATTGCCGGTGAAGAAGCCGTCAAAGGCATGGCCCAATTGGTGGACCAAGCCGGCAATGGCGAGCTGCAAAAACTGATTGCCAGCCTGCGTGAAAGCCAAGGGGAAGCCGCTCGCACCGCCAAAGTCATGGCTGATAATTTGAAGGGTGACCTGATCACGTTAGGCAGTGCCTGGCAGGATTTGGGCATTGAATTACAGGACCAGCAGGACGGATCTCTGCGGTCGCTCATCCAATCGCTCACAGAGGTTATTCGCGGTGTGAAAAGCTGGGCCGCCGAACATCCAGAACTGGCGGCCGCCATTGTCAAAACCTCAGCAATCATCGCGGGTTTAGCGGTGGTAATCGGCGGTCTGATGGTGACGATTGCCGGTGTCATGCTGCCCTTTGTGGCGTTGCGACTGATGTTCCTGAGCTTGGGGATTCGCCTGCCCAGCCTGATCAGCCTGTTGTGGAGTCTTGGTCGCAAGGTATTGCCTTTTGTGGGCAAGGCGCTGCTGCTTATCGGACGCGCGCTGATGTTGAATCCCATCGGGATGGCCATCACCGCCCTCGCCGGCGCCGCGTATCTGCTCTACGACAACTGGGACGCGGTGAAACTCTACTTCATCGATGCCTGGAAAGAGATCAAAGCCGGTTTCAACGGTGGTACGACCGGCATCCTCAAGACCCTGATCAACTTCAGCCCCGTGGGCTTGCTGTACAAGGCCTTCGCTGCCGTCATGAAATACCTTGGCATCGAGCTGCCCGGCCGGTTTACCGAGTTCGGCGGGATGATCATCGACGGGCTGGTGAAAGGGCTGAAGGCTGGTATCGGTGAGCTGAAAAATGTCATGGGCGATGTCGGCGACTCGACCATTGGCTGGTTCAAGGAAAAGCTGGGTATCAACAGCCCTTCCCGCGTCTTTGCCGAGTTGGGCGGTTTCACCATGGCCGGCCTCACTCAAGGACTGGAGCGTCATCAGCGTCAACCGATCGGCGTGCTGAGCGTGTTGACTCAGCGACTCAGCGACGCAACCAAAGCGATTGGCTTTATGCCGGACGCGAGAAACCATTCGCTGACCGTCGACAGCCGTTCTCCCCTCAAACCGCGCACACCATCGATTCATGACAGCCACGACACTTACCAGATCAACATCCACCCCGCCCCGGGCATGGACCCGTTGGCAATTGGTCGTGCGGTACGCGCGGAGATGATGCGCGTCCACAACGAGAAACAAGCCCGTCAACGCAGCCGTTTGGCCGACCTGGAGTAATGCCCATGATGCTGGCATTGGGCATGTTCGTCTTCAGCCTCTCCACCGCGGCCTATCAGGCCTTACAACGTCAAACCGAATGGCGACACGCGAGCAGCAATCGTGTCGGCGCGGCACCTGCACGGCAGTTTTTGGGCCGTGGTGAAGACTCGATCACCCTGCCCGGCCTGATCCTGCCGGAACTGGCCGGTAGCGCGCTCAGCCTCGATGCATTGCGTCTGATGGCCAACACCGGTAAAGCGTGGCCGATGGTCGAGGGCAGCGGCCGGATCTACGGCCTATGGATCATCGAAAGCCTGAGTGAAACCAAGACCCTGTTTTTCCGCGACGGTACGCCCCGGCGTATCGAATTCATGTTGAGCCTCAAGCGCATCGATGACGACCGCATCGACTTGATCGGCGCCGGGACAAGCGTGGGCATCAGCATCATGAGGGCACTGCTGTGATCGACGCGGCCCTCTCCCGCGTCACCGGCTACCTGGACAAGGCCCTTTCACGCTACCAGCGCGAAGCTGCTTACCCTGTGCCGGCGTACCGCATCACCGTGGACGGCAACGACATCGCCCATTTGATCAGCCCGCGCCTGATGAGCCTGGACCTCACCGACAATCGTGGTATTGAAGCCGACCAGCTCAGCATCACGCTTAGCGACCACGACGGCCTGCTCGCGATCCCGCCCACCGGAGCGGTGATTCGTCTGTGGTTGGGCTGGAGCGATACAGGGCTAGTCGACAAATGCACGTACACCGTCGACGAAACCGAACACTGCGGCGCCCCGGACGTGTTGACCATTCGCGCTCGATCCGCCGACCTGCGCAAGAGTTTGAAAACAAAACGCGAACGCAGCTGGAGCAACACCACCCTCGGCGACGTGCTCGGAGACATTGCCTTGGGCAACGGCCTGACCGCCACCATTGCCGGCACGCTTGGCGGTTTACCCATCCTTCAACTCGACCAGGCCAACGAATCCGACGCCAATCTGATCAGCCGCCTCGGCGAGGAATTCGACGCCGTCGTCACCGTCAAGGCTGGCTGCTTGCTGTGCCTGCCGGCCGGCGGCGGCAAGACCGCCAGCGGTGCCGACCTGCCCCACATCACTCTGACTCGCGCCGACGGCGATCAACACCGATACCTGCAGGCCGACCGCGATAGTTACGACGGCGTACGCGCTTATTTCTACGACGTGAACAGCGCCGAGAAACAACAAGCCATCGCGGGTGGCGGCGAGAACCTCAAAGATCTGCGCCACACGTACAGCGATCGGCAATCGGCCATACGCGCCACCCGCGCCGAACTCAACCGACTGCAACGTGGCAGCGCGACGCTCAGCTACACGCTGGCCGTAGGTCGACCGGATCTGATCCCGGAGCTGACTTACTCGCTCGAAGGCGTGAAAACCGAAATCGACGAGATCATCTGGTACGGCGGCAACGTGCAGCACTCCCTCAGCGCAGACAGTGGCTACACCGTCAGCCTTGAGCTCGAGAGCAAGTTGCCGGATGACACAGTTGAGGGATTGGCAGAAGAAAACACAGACGAATTCACAGGCGTCATCGCGTACTACCGAGACAAGAAAACCGGCGTGCAGAAACCGGCAATGGTCGCAAATCAGCGCAAACCTAAACGCCTACGTTGGCTGTACGCCACTGAAGACGCCGCCAAACGTGCGGCGGATCGCGAATGGAAAAAGCTTCAACGAGACAAACCATGACCCATCAAGGACGATTGCATGCAGGACATCCGCTGCGGCCACTGCTGTCGCAAACTTGCCGCCGCCAGCGGCTTCACTGAACTACAGATCAAGTGCCCGCGCTGCCGGACACTCAACCACTTGAAGGCCCCGAGCCTCCCCCAAGCGTGCCTTGAGCATCCAGAACAACGAGTTCCTGAATGCCCCAACCCACCCTTGGAAGCCTGTTCGCAGGCATAGGAGGCTTTGATGTCGGATTTGAAAATGCGGGATACCGCAGCGCCTGGCAAGTCGAAATCAACCCCATCAACCGGGCTGTGCTTGCCGATCGATTTCCCCACGCGCAGCAATTTGAAGACGTGCGCCACTGCGGCGCCCACAACCTCTGCTCGGTCGACGTCCTCACCGCAGGATTCCCCTGCCAGGACATCAGCATCGCCGGCGCCCGAGAAAGCAATCGAGACACCCGCGGCCTGCGCGGCGCCCGCAGCGGTTTGTTTTGGGAAGTCATACGAATCCTCAAGGAAATTCAACCTCGCTGGGTGGTGCTTGAGAACGTCGTTAACCTGCTCGCTGTCAACAATAGCCACGACTTTGAAACAGTCATCAGGGCCCTTGCGGACTGCGGGTATGTGGGATTTTGGCGAGTGCTTAATGCTCAATATTTCGGAGTCCCCCAGCAACGTCGTCGAATATTCTTGGTCGCCGGTTATCGACAAATGCCCCCCTTCGAGTTCCTGGCTGACGCCGCGCCAGTGGACGCAATACCTCCAGCGTCTCAATCGCAGCACTGGCCACGCCCAGCGGATGCCTGGGCTGCCAATACTCTACTGGCCGACAGAGTCCCCTCACAGATCGCTATGGGCTGCACCACTCTCGTCGCTCACGCGAACGGATGGGGTCAGATGGCTGAGCGGCAGCGAGCGGCTGAGGATGATGGGTTTTGCCTCGGACTGGATGCGGCCAACCTTGCAGAGGCTTTCGGTGCCGGAAATGCCGTTGTTACGCAGGTGGCGGAGTGGGTAGGACGACATCTACTACCACTGCCAACCTAAATTCAATTAAACACTGAGCGCCGTGCACAGGGGTTCCGCTCAGCACTTCCCGCACCTAAGAAGCCACCAAATTTGCTCTTCCTTATTCAGCACACTCATTGCGGAGCAAAATTTTGCGTCTTATGTGCGGTATACATCTTGCGCAGACAATGAATGATGGCACAATACTAGCCACCCTGACGCTAACGAGATCTTCATGGACGAACGTTTAAAGCTTGTGATTTGCTTGATCATTCCAGGCGCCATTAGCATATTTTCAATAAAAATGGCTTTTAAATTATACAATTCGCTAAAAGCAAAAAAGGACGCAACACACAAGTATCTCTACCCTTTCCACATCGATGCAAATCGAGGCTTAGCCGAACAAGGCTATCTATGGCTTAGTATACTTGGACCCATTCTATATTTTCTTATGTTTGGGCAATACTCTTGGGAAGGTTACACCCTATCCATTAGTTCCACAGGCTTAACCGAATTCTTGAAGATCAGCACTTTACCATTAGGCCTGCTTTCACTATCGATACCACTTTCCATCCTTGTTGCTCGAATACATGCCACGCACCAAACTTCCGTACAAATCATAGCGACTCAATTCAAGAACAACGTAGATGGCTATTACGCTCATCGCAAAGCGATGTTTGAATACTTTGGCGCGTTAAAAAAAATTGTCTACCTAGGAAAAATCGAAGGTGACTTTCATGCGCATCCAAGGCTCCACCTGCGCTTTTTCAAAGATGAAGGCCCGACTAAAGGCATTCCAAAAATTGACAATGACCGTTTCAAACAGGTCATCAACACCCTTGCAGAAGTAAAACTCAATATCCACACAGCAATCAGCAGCAAAACAACACCCGAGGTATCGGCGAAGCACTATGGCCAAGCTTGTAACGAAATCTATGATCTTGCAGGTATCCTAACCCTTCCAGTTATTTACGACACGCTAAAATCATCGAGCAAACAATTCACAATCTACGACGCTATCAATCTAGCAAACCCCAAAAACATCACTTTTACCAAAGTTGGAACTTCAACAGAAGAACTCATTGGCTGTTACAGATATATTCGCTCTTATATGCGAGTACTATGCGAGTTTTCAGGCTACAGCGTTGATTTTTTTGACGAAAAAGACACGTTTCCAGAAATTGACAAGGGAGACCGTTTTAAATCCTCCCCTTACAACTTTCGCGACATCTCTCGCATATTAGAAATCAGTCAAGAAAAAAATACAGAAATTATTATGGTTCAATCAAATGCCAGAAAAGCGGCAGTCGAATCCGCTTCGATCAATCTAAGTTAAAAGTGAAAAAAACCCATGGCTATAGTCGCGATTCTTACTTTGTTTTTTGCCTCCGTCTTCGTTTTTTTGGCTGCTAGACAAAACCTTTTCACAGAAAAAAAATTATCTCGTTCCGCCCAAAATTTAAATTACATTACAGCTTCCAAAGATGGGAATTCCTAGACTATATCGCATTCATTGTGACTGCCAGCACTGCAACACTCATAGTTTTTGCACTTCTAACTATGATCGGCTTTACCTTTTCCAAGACTGTACCTCAAACCTTATTCATCCTAGTTAGTAGCAGCACCTTAGCTTTTGCTTTTTTTTCACTATCAACTACATAAGTTTTATTCTGCACATGCCACTGCATGCAACTTAATTTTAGCTCTCGCCACTATTTTCATAACACTCATAGCCAATTCTATCGCAGATTCTTTCATTACCGAGTTCACTCACGTTGAAGCGGGACAATTCTCATCAGCACAAAAAACATTCACCATCTTGGGAATCATAGGCATCTGGCTTTATATTGGAATGTATCTGAGCATTCCAATATACATACTCGTCACACTAAACATGCTGTACAACATAATAAGCACAGAACGGAAACAACCTGCATACGTAAATTCTTACACCATAACTAAGAAGCCAAAAAAACAGGTTTTTAATAGAAGCTTCATATTAATACTTGGAGTTTCTTATACTGTAATAATATATCTCGGCGTAATAGGCTCCATTGCATCCTCTGCAGAAAATAGACTGAAAAAAATTCTAGTTTTTTCTTCATTCCATTTATCTCCAGAGGCATGCGGCATCGTCACTTACATCCCACTTACGAAGATCGCCCTCATCAGTGATAAAAAAACTGTTATTGCCACTCCGGATCGGGAGCTTGGCTATACATTTAAAACTGAAGATTGCAAAATACAACAACCAATAACCGAACGAAAACCGGCATTAGCGATTCATCATTTAAAAAACTCTCATAGATCGTTTTCTGCCTTTCGATACATCAGCCCCACGTCTTGCCCTATTCGTTATTGCTCAGCATTCAATAACGGACTTTGCATATGAGCAAATCAAACCCTCTGCCAATCCCTAAAGAGCAGAAGCCCCACATCTTTAATAGGGCTTGGGGAAATCTACGACAAATTAGCTAATTGCATCTCACCCTCCACAACTCATCCAATCTCGTTGTGAAACTTTGACTCATCATCTCTCGACGCATCCCCCAATCAGGCGTCGACGGCACGCTTCCAGTCCGAAGCGTGCCCCTGCCCCAGCGCTGATTGATCTCATCCAGAACTCCCATGACCTTCTCCGCCGCTGCTGGCTGGGACTGGGCGAACAGGTCATCGGTGAATTCACCCGGCTGCCGCAGATCCATCAGCAAAACCTCAGCCTTACTGTATTTGAAGCCAGGCCGAAACAGGCGGTTGACCACCTCCACCGCCGCCTTGGTCAGCAGCCGCACGTCGTTGGTGGGGTATGGCAGTTCAACCAGCGCGCCATTGGCGTACTTCGCTTCCTCGGGGTTGAACATGCCCGTGCGGATGCTTACGCGGATTTTCTTGCACAGTGAACTCTGCGCGCGCAGCTTTTCGGCTGCCCTTTCCACATAGGTGGCCACCGCTTCCTTGATCGGCTCGATGGTGGTCAGGCGTTTGCCGAACATGCGGCTACTGCATATCTCTTGCTTGGCTGGCTCGGCCTCGGTGAGCTCCAGGCACGAGGTGCCAGTGAGCTCACGCGCGGTTTTCTCGATCACTACGCTGAATTTCTGTCGAAGCGTCCAAGGATCCGCCTGGGCCAGATCCATCGCGGTTTTGATGTTCATGGTCTCGAGGTGAGCTTTCATCCGGCGCCCAACGCCCCAAACTTCACCGACATCAGTGTTACGCAGCACCCAATCCCTTTTAACGGGATCGCAGATATCCACCACGCCGCCCGTGTGGGCTTGCAGTCGCTTTGCTGTGTGGTTGGCGAGTTTAGCCAAGGTCTTGGTCGGCGCGATGCCGACGCCAACCGGAATGCCCGTTCCTTTGTAGACGGTCGCACGAATGGTTCTGCCGAAGGCAGTCAGGTCACCCGGAATGCCGGTGAGGTCGGCAAAGGCTTCGTCGATGTAAAGGAAAGATGTCAACCCATGGACATCGGTTTGAATGAATATTTGTGAGGGTTTAGATTAGGTATCCGATGTCCATAGACCACACGCATTTTTCACAGAAATTGATCATGTGGTGTCCATGGCACATACGCGAATTTTGTGGCGACAGAAACTAGCGTGACCAAGATGGGCCCGATCCAACAGCCCAAAGCTCATCCAATCTGGTTGGACAACTGGGGCTCTTAAGCCCTCTCCTCATACTCCATTCAGGTGATACAGGGACGCTGGCAGTCCGTAATCGACCCAATGCAGACATTCGTCTTGTGTCTCTCAATCGCTGGGCCAAGGGACAATGTCGTCACGCAGAAACAAACAAGGCCGCACATGCGGCCTTGTTTTATTCAGGGTGTTACTCGTGTGAGTGTCCGTGCTCAGCGCTCTCGGAGGCTGCTCCTTTCTCACCGCCGCCGCATGCCGTCATCAGGCCAAGGAAACAGATCAGGAGCATCGAACGGATCAGCGTTGTTGGGGTTTTCATTGGAAGACTCTTCAAAAATTGGATGAAATAAATGGTCTGTGGTCAGGCTGAATGCCGCATTTTCGGCAATAGAACAGCCATCGCTGCTTCGGATTACTGTTTGACGCTCAAGTAATCGCCGGTCGTTTTCAGTGCGATGGTCACGTCGGTGTTACTGCGATTACGCCAAAACCAACCGTGGGTGCCGTCAAAAATGGCGGTGAATTCACCTTTGTCACTTTTGACCTGCTTGCCCTTGTTGTAGCTGTGGAAGTAACCCTTTTCACCGTTGTACGGCTCACCGTGGGTGTCGTAGTTCACAGGCCCACCAACCGCTGTCCATTCATAGCTGACAGTCTTGTTCTTCAGCACTTCCAGTTTGATTTCTGTCCCTTCACCTGGCTTGAGCGTGACGCTCATTTGATTGGTCTTCAGAGCTGGGGTAGGTGTCGCCACTGGCTGAGCAACAGGTGTCGCAATAGGTTGGGCTTGCGCAACCTGCGGAGCGGGAGCTGGAGTTGCTGCTTGAGGTGGTGCGGCATCCGCCAAAGCTTCCTGGGCAAGGATGATCTTCAGTTCGCCCATCTGGGTGAGCCCCAGAGCCCGGCCCACACCCGTGGGATCAACGGCGTATTCCGAAGGCATGACAACGGTCACTAGGAGGCCAGCAGCAACCAGTATCGCAACGACAGTCGAACGCACCAGTTTGCGAGTGCTTGGCAATTCATTAACAGTTGGAAGCGGAGTATTGAACATGGTCAGAATTCCTTACGCGGAGACAAACAGGCCGGTGATCTGGTAACCCATCAGCAGGAAACCGGCACTCATCATGGCGACATTGGCGGTATAGGCGTGGCGCCAGAAACTGCCGGTGCGCCGCCAGTACCCCATCAAAATGAGAATCGCGCTGAGAGCCAGCAATTGGCCGATCTCGACGCCGACGTTGAAGGCGATCAGGTTCGGAATCAGGCCATCAGGCGAGATTTCGTACTCCTGGATCTTGGTGGCCAGCCCGAATCCATGGAGCAGGCCGAAGATCAGCGTGGCCACCTTGGTGTTGGGTTGGAAACCGAACCAGCGCTGGAATGCACCCAGGTTATCGAGCGCCTTGTACACCACCGAGAAGCCGATGATGGCGTCGATGATGTACGAGCTGATGCTGACCTCTGTAAGTACGCCAAGCAGCAGCGTGACAGAGTGGCCTACAGCGAACAGCGTGACGTAGAGCCCCACGTCTTTCAGGCGATAGAGGAAGAAGATCACCCCGAACAGAAACAGCAGGTGGTCGTAGCCCGTCATCATGTGCTTGGCGCCCATGTAGATGAAGGGCAGCAACATGACGCCGGAGCTTTCCTGGATGAAGCCCTTGTCACCTTCCGCGACAGCGTGAGCCATCGCCTCGGGCATCCCGAGAAACAGTGCAGCGACTAGTAAAAACAACAGCAGTAGCGGGCGGTGCGATGGCGCAGTGAATGCGACAACGCCGCTCATCGAGTGCGAATGCATAGATCAATCCTTCGTTGCAGGGATCAAAGGCCGCAGTGCGGCCATGGTCAGGATGCGAACGAAAGACGGGGTGGTCGCTCAATCAAAAAAATCGGCGGACGAGGAACGGAATATCGGCGCGCATCAACTCGAATAGACAGCTTCGGCTGTGCAGCCAAACTCAACGCGGACGTGAGCTGTGGCGTTTCGTGCTGATGGTCAGGGGTCAACGGTGAGTGGTAGTGATCCGAGTAGCTCGCGCTCGACATCTCTGCCTGCTGCTGATGGGAGTGATGAGCGTCTTGCGCAATCTCCCAGGCTGGCTGTTTTGATGTCACCGACAACGTATAGGTATGCCCGGCCCAAGCCACAAACATGGCGAGAGCAAGTGCGATTACCACCGTCGTTGTCAGTGTTCTGCTGAACATAGCGCTCGGATTTCAACTCGTTTTGTAGGGCTTTGATGCGTTTGACCGCATCCCCCTAGGGGGGATAGGATGCCAGCGTAATTCATTGAGGCCTGAGGCTCAAGTCATGAGTGAGCACGAACACGAACACAGCCATCCCCATACCCACCAAAGTCACGAGGCGATCATCAAGCGCCTCAAGCGGGCGGACGGCCATTTACGCGGCATCATCACCATGATTGAAGAAGGTCGTCAGTGCGTCGACATTGCTCAGCAGTTGCATGCTGTCGAAAAAGCAGTGTGCCAAGCCAAGCGCACGCTCATTCAGGATCACATTGATCACTGTCTGGAGGACACCGTCTCGGCCTTGGGCAATGGCGAGCGCGCACCGCTGGAAGCGTTCAAACAAATCACCAAATACCTCTAGGTCTGATATGCCCAACTTCGCTGAACTGCTGCAACAAGGCGGGGCTCACGCCTGGTTGTATTTCCCGAGTGCTATTCTGCTCGGAGCCTTGCATGGGCTAGAACCGGGCCATTCAAAAACCATGATGGCGGCCTTCATCGTGGCCATTCGTGGCTCGGTAAAACAGGCCGTACTGTTGGGCTTGGCCGCGACGCTGTCGCACACCGCTGTGGTGTGGTTGGTCGCTATTGGCGGCATGTACCTGGGCAAAGGTCTGGACGCTCAAACCACCGAGCCTTACTTCCAACTCGCGTCCTCTGCTCTGATCATCGTGATCGCACTTTGGATGCTGTGGCGTACCTGGCGCGGCGAGCAGATGTTCAAGTTCGAGCAAGGTGATGATCACCACCACGGCGAGCATGACCATGGTCATCACGATGAGACTCATCGTATCGATACAGGCCATGGTCGCATCGAACTGTCGATCTTCGAAGAAGGCATGCCACCGCACTGGCGCCTGAAGACACTGACCGGACACGCCTGGGCAGCCTCAGATGTTCGCCTGATGACTACTCGTCCGGACGGTAGCACCCAATCGTTCTCTTTCGTTGAGCGTGAAGGCTTCCTGGAGTCGACGGTCGATATTCCGGAACCACACGAGTTCAGTGCTCGCTTGAGTCTTGGGCATGTGGGCCACTCCCATGATTACGATCTCCAGTATCAGGAACACGATCACGGGCATGCTCATTCCGAATTGGAAGGCCTGGAACTGTCGATTGATGGCTACCAGGATGCACATGAACGTGCGCATGCCAACGATATCCGTAAGCGCTTCACCAATCGTGAGGTCACCACGGGCCAGATCGTCATGTTCGGTTTGACGGGCGGTTTGATCCCTTGTCCGGCTGCCATCACCGTTCTGTTGCTATGTCTTCAGGTTAAAGAAGTCGCGCTGGGAGGCATGCTTGTCCTGTGCTTCAGCATCGGACTGGCGCTCACCTTGGTCACTGTCGGTGCTGCGGCAGCTATTGGTGCTAAACAGGCTTCCAACCGCTGGCCGTGGCTGGGCACCGTGGCGCGTCGTGCACCGTACCTGTCCAGCGTGCTGATCATCGGTGTTGGTCTGTACGTCGGCTTCCATGGCTGGATCGGCCTGAACGCTTGAGGCGACTCCTTCGTGTTTGAACTCACCAGCTACGTTGGTCTGTTCCTGGCGGCATTCGGTGCCGCCACGTTATTGCCCATGCAGTCTGAAGCCGTGCTGGTCGGGATGTTGCTCTCCGACCGGTACGTCGTTTCTACGCTCTTGGCGGTCGCCACTTTTGGCAACGTTCTTGGCTCCGCACTGAACTGGCTTCTGGGCCGTTCTGTTGAGCGATTCCGCCACAAGCGCTGGTTTCCCGTGAACGAAAGCAAGTTAGAAAAAGCCCAGCAGTCCTATCTGCGCTACGGGCGCTGGTCACTGTTGCTGAGCTGGGTGCCCATCATTGGCGATCCGCTGACGGTCGTCGCCGGAGTCATGCGCGAACCACTTTGGAGTTTCCTGCTGATTGTCACCCTGGCCAAGGGCGTGCGTTATATCGTGCTTACCGCCGTCACATTGGGGTGGACATGACGACGGCTAATACAACCCCGCATTCTTCACTCAAGAGCCGAAGCAGTAGCCTGGATCTGATCAAGTGGCTGGCGATGCTGACCATGGTTATCGATCACTTGCGCCTGGTGTGGCCGGAGATGAACAACCTGTTTATTCCGGGGAGACTTTCCTTTCCGTTGTTCTGTGTCGCTATTGCCGCCAACGTGGCGCGCTCCAAATCGGGCGAATGGCTGACTGCCGCGAACGGTCGATACCTCGCGTTGATGCTGTTGTTCGCCGCCATTTCAGAAGTGCCTTATCGCTACATCAGCACCTCGGGATCATTCAACGTGTTGGTTACCCTGGCATTGGGGCTGGTGATTGCCTGGGGATGGCAACATCGCACCCTGTTGAGCAGCGCTATGGCGTTGATGGCCGCCGCGATTGCCTACGTACTGGATGATCCACTGATGTACGGCTTCTACGGTGCACTTGTTCCAGCGGCTGTCTTAGTAGCAATCAAGAGCCCCGGTGTTCTTTGGTTGCCGCCAGCGGCTCTATGCCTGTTGAGCAATACCCGCAGTAGCATCGTAACAAGGGCGTTGGACTTGGAAGTCTATTCATTGTTGGCCTTGAGCACTGCGTTCGCCGCTCCCCTGATCGGACTCTGGCTACTGCGTCAGACTTTCACCTTCAAGGTCTGGCCAGTGCGGCAATGGGGCTACTGGTTTTATCCAGGGCACCTTGCCGCTCTGCAAGCGCTACGGTTTCTCATCTGAAGGCTGACCAACCAGCCTTGGAAAATCTTAGGAATTTACGATCATTTGTTGGGCCATCGACGATGCTGATCATCGATCACGTATGGATGTTCGTGATCCGCACCCTCCTGCCCGTCGATGTGCGTGTGATCGCCCGGCAGATTTTCATGGGTGTGCTTGATCGACTCCTGGTCATGAGCTGGACGCCAGATCACGATGCTGACCATCAGCGCACTTCCTGCCACGACAGCGAGGCCAATAAACGACGCCGTGAGGCTGATGTTGGCACCCAGCCACCCAGCCAATGGGTAGGTAATCAACCAGCAGGCATGGGACAGGGCAAATTGGGCGGCAAATAGTGCCGGGCGATCTTCGGCATGTGCCGAGCGACGCAACAGTCGACCGCTTGGAGTCTGAGCCAGCGAATAGCCCACGCCGAGTACCATCCACAGCGGCAACAGGAAGTTGTAGGTGGTCAGGTTGATGCCAACGGCCAAACCTGCGACCAATATTCCTCCGCCAAACAACATGGCCGTTCGGTCTTTGATATTTTTCAGCAGGCGAGGCAAGACCAGGGCGGCGACCATGGAGCCGCCACCAAACGCAGCCAGCGCCAATGCCGTTGAACTCTGAGGTAGCGCGAAGCGCGACTGAACCAGCACCACGGTGTTGACGATGACCATGGCGCTGGCAGCCGCTACCGTCAGGTTGAGAGCCAGCAGCCCTCGCAGGCGGGGCGTCGCTAGGAATATGCGCATGCCCCGAGTGGTTCGTTCGTAGACGCTGCGACGAGGTGTCTGTTTCGCCTTGGGCAGCAGTACCGTAGAGACCAGCGCCGCTGAGGCGAGAAAACCGATGACCGTGCCGGCGAACAGGTTGTGGAAGCTGATCACCGTCAGCAGTGCGGCGGCGAGCATCGGGCTGGCGACACTTTCAAGATCGTAGGCCAGGCGCGATAACGACAAGGCACGGGTGTAGTCGTCTTCATCCGGCAGGATGTCTGGAATGGTCGCCTGGAAGGTTGGGGTGAATGCTGCCGAAGCCGACTGAAGGACGAAAATCAGCACGTAGATTTGCCAAACCTCGGTCACGAACGGCAGAGCAAGCGCGACCAGGGCCCGCACCAAGTCCAGCGAGACCAGCATGGCTCGGCGAGGCAGACGCTCTGCAAAAGCCGCTGCAATGGGCGCAACGCCAATGTAGGCCGTCATTTTGATCGCCAACGCCGTCCCAAGAACGGCACCCGCTTGGGCGCCTGCAAGGTCGAACGCCAGTAAGCCCAGTGCGACCGTAGCAAGTCCCGTCCCGACGAGCGCAATCACTTGAGCCAGGAAGAGATGACGGTAGGTTCGGTTGGCTAGGATTTTCAGCATGAGAAATCTCACATGGAGAGGCCCGCACCCATCAGGTTGTCGAGCATTTCTCGAAAAAAGAGAGTAACGAGTTTCTCATTTATCGATTTTTTTGTATCCCCCCTAGGGGGATATAGAACACATCCTAAACCAGAGGCAGGGACAGCTCAAGAAATAGGCGATGAGCCTTTCATCGAAAGCCTGGGAAACAGTCGGGAAATGCTTGCTCAGTGAAGGCAATTAGCCATACGCTGCGGAGCGTGAGACATCTCACGGATATAAAAACATGAGCAAGGAGCAAGCCCTGATGAAACTGTCCGCCATCTTA
>NZ_JABULD010000613.1:0-9527 GCF_014060985.1 Pseudomonas sp. MD195_PC81_125 | reverse complement strand
CTGTAGGAGTCTGCCGAAGGCTGCGATCTTTTGATCTTGGCCTTAGCGCTTCTGGGTCAGGGCGCGGCGCTCGAATTCGACGATGCGCTGACGGTAGTGCTCGATAGTCTGCGCGGTCAGCACGCTGCGCTGGTCGTCTTTCAGCTCGCCGTTCAGCTCCTGGGACAGCTTGCGCGCTGCCGCCACCATCACGTCGAAGGCCTGCTTCGGATGACGCGGGCCTGGCAGACCGAGGAAGAAACTCACCGCCGGCGTGCTGAAATGGTCGATGTCGTCCAGATCAAAGATCCCCGGCTTGACCGCGTTGGCCATGGAGAACAGCACTTCACCGTTGCCGGCCATGCTTTCGTGGCGGTGGAAAATATCCATCTCGCCAAAACGCAGACCGCTTTCGAGAATGTTCTGCAGCAGGGCCGGGCCTTTGAAGCCGGCGGCGTCGCGGCAGATCACGCTGATCACCAGGACTTCTTCGGCTTGCGGCTGATCCTTGTCGGCCACGGCCGGCGCCGGCTTGCTGTCGTCGACGAAGTCATCATCACGGCTGCTGAAGCTCGGGCCGCCGTCCAGGTCCAGATCGAGATTCAAGTCGCCCTGGGCCGGACCGTTGCTGCCGCGCTTGCCACGCTTGGAGCCGGATTCGCGAGGCTCGCGTGCTTCGCGGGCCGGCATGCTCACCGATGGCAGATCGTGTTCGTCCAGTTGTGGCTCTTTTGTGCGTATCCAGCACGCGGGCCGGGCCCAACAGCTCAGCGCTGGTGTCCTCGTCCGGCAGGTTGGACAGACTTCGGTCAAGACGGAATTTCAGTTTTCCCTTGCCGCCGCGCATACGGCGCCAGCCATCAAAAAGAATACCGGCTATCACAATGATGCCGATGACGATCAGCCACTCGCGCAGACCGATTTCCATGTAATCCCGTGCCTCTATAAAAAATGCTGAAAAATAAGGGGTTTACATTGTGCAAACCGCTTTAAAACGTGGCGCCAACTCTATGTTCTGACAGGCGTTTTGCCCACGTATACGAAAAATTGACATTAAACTAGCACGACCAAAGACAACTTTACACCGTCTGTCACGTTGGCTTGCGCGAATATGTCGATTGGCCAGCAAGTCGAAGTCGGTAAAAAAAGTCCTACAGACTATTCATACCCTTCCGACACCACGCTGACTCAGGCGTCCACCATCGCCATTGCCTCCTCGACATCCACTGCAACCAGTCGCGAACAACCCGGCTCGTGCATCGTCACGCCCATCAGTTGATCGGCCATTTCCATGGCGATCTTGTTGTGGGTGATATAGATGAACTGCACGGTCTGCGACATCTCTTTAACCAATCGTGCGTAGCGTCCAACGTTAGCGTCATCCAGTGGCGCGTCAACTTCATCGAGCATGCAGAACGGCGCCGGATTCAATTTGAAGATCGCAAAAACCAGTGCCAGCGCGGTCAGGGCTTTTTCCCCGCCGGAGAGCAAATGGATGGTGCTGTTCTTCTTTCCTGGCGGCCGCGCCATGATCGTCACCCCTGTATCGAGTAGATCTTCGCCCGTCAGTTCCAAATACGCGCTGCCGCCACCGAAAACTTTCGGGAAAAGCGCCTGTAAACCGCCATTGATCTGATCAAAGGTATCTTTGAAGCGGTTACGGGTTTCCTTGTCGATCTTGCGAATGACGTTTTCCAGGGTCTCCAATGCTTCGACCAGATCGGCGTCCTGCGCATCCAGATAACGTTTACGCTCGGATTGTTGCGTGTATTCGTCGATGGCCGCGAGGTTGATCGCGCCCAGGCGCTGAATCCGCGCATTGATCCGTTCGAGTTCTTCTTCGGCGGCGCGTTCACTGGCCTCAGGCGTCAAGGTCGCGAGCACGCCATTGAGATCGTAGCCGTCTTCGAGCAATTGATCCTGCAACGCCTTGCGCCGCACGGTCAGTGCTTGCCATTCCATGCGCTGCTGTTCGAGCTGACCACGGATCAGTTGCGATTGCTGCTCGGCCTGGGTCCTGCGCTTTTCCGCCTCGCGCAATTCGCGGTCGGCATCTTCCAGGGCGATCTGCGCGGTTTTCAGTTCTTCGTCGACGGTCATGCGCTTGTCGAGCAGTTCTTCGAGTTTCAGGCGCAGCTCTTCCAGCGGCGCCTCGCCCTCCTCCAGATTCAGACTCAACTGTTCGCGTTTTTTCGCTCAGGCGCTCGGCCTGCATTTCCAGACGCTCCAGCGCCTGGCGCGTGGAATCGTGCTGCGCACGCAGCGAACCGAGACGCACCGCCAGTTGATGGGCGTGATCCTTGTGCTGGCGGGCTTCCTGGCGCACGCGATCAAGGCGTTCGCGCAAGCTGTCACGCTGGGCCAGCAGCAATTCGCGCTGCTCGGTGTCCAGCGCCATGGCATCGAGCGCTTCCTGCAATTGCATGCGCGCTTCGCCGACTTGTTCGTGCTCAAGCTCGCGCTGCTCGGCGAGCTCGATCAGCTCTTCGTCAAGCCGCGTGCGGCGCAGCGTCAGTTGCTCGGCCTTGGCTTTACCGGCAGACAACTGGGCTTTCAATTCACCTTGGGAGCGGGCTTCATCCTGCAGCAGGCGACGCAAATGTTCGCGGCCGTTTTCCTGCTGACGCTGTTGCGCACGCAAGGTCTGCAAGCGGGTTTCCATGGCTTCGACCGTGGCTTCGCGCTCTTCGCGCTCGGCCTGCAGCGTCTCGATTTCCTGGCCCCGGGCGAGCATGCCGCTCTCGGCTTCACTGGCGCGACGTACGCGCAGAAAGTGTCGACCAACCCAATAACCGTCGCGACTGATCAGGCTCTGCCCGGCACTCAACTGCCCGCGCAGGGCCAAGGCCTGCTCAAGGCTGTCGACCGGTTTGACCTGGCCGAGCCATGGCGACAGATCGATCTGTGCTTCGACTTTATCCAGCAGGCTGCCCGCTACCCGCACACCATCGCTGGCAGGGCTGAGCAGGCGCAAATCCCCTTGGGTGAAACCGGACAGATCGAAGCCGCTGAAGTCATCCACCAGCACCGCTTGCAGATCGGCGCCGAGCACGGTTTCCACCGCCAGCTCCCAACCGGCCTCGACCTTCAGGCCTTCGGCCAGACGCGGCCGTTCGGCGAGGTTGTGTTCTTTCAGCCATTCGGCGGTGCCGGTGCCCGGATCGAGCGCAGCTTGCTGCAAGGCTTCCAGTGACGCCAGTCGCCCGTTGAGCCGTTGCAGATCGCCCTGCGCCTGTTGTTGCGCGGTCAGTGCCTGCTGCAATTCCTGACGCAGTTGTTCAAGTTTTTCGACCTGCGCTTCTTCGCTGGTCTGCAAATCTTCGAGGGTCGCTTCGGATTCGGCGAGCTGCTCGTTGAGCGCCATGATCGCCGCGTCTTCCGGGTCGGCGGAGAGCAAGTCGCGCTCCTCGGCGAGACGCTTTTGCCGATCGGCCAGCCGTTCCATGCTGGTTTCCAGTTGCTGGATCCGCGACTGCTGCACTTCGGCCTGGCGCCGGGGTTCGGCGGCGGTCAGGTTGAAGGTGTCCCACTGCTCCTGCCAGCCGTGCATGACGCTTTCGGAATCTTCCAGTGCGGCGGCGGCTTCTTCGGCGGCGGCGCTGGTGACTTCCTGCTCGGGGATGAGCATGTCCAGCTCTTCGCCGAGGGTCAGCAGCAACGTACGGTCATGGCCCAGGTGCGATTCGGTTTCCAGACGCGCGCGCTCGGCTTCTTTCAGATCGTCCTGCAACTGACGCAAGCGCTGCTGGCCATGCTGAATGCTCTGCTCGACCCGGGCGATGTCGCCGCCGACCGAATAGAAGCGTCCCTGCACCAGATTGAAGCGTTCGGACAGTTCATGGTGCCCGTCGCGCAGGCGCTCGATGGCGGCATCGGCATTGCGCTGCTCGGCGACCAGCGCTTCGAAACTGACTTCCTGGTTGCCGATGATCGATTCGCGCTGGCCGACCTGATCGTTCAGGTCCTGCCAGCGCAGGGCCGACAGTTGCGCCTTGAGCTGGCGCTCTTCGGCTTTGTATTCCTGATACTTCTTGGCGGACTCGGCCTGCCGGTGCAGGCGTTCGAGCTGGCGCTCCAGCTCTTCGCGCAGGTCGGTCAGACGCGCAAGGTTTTCGTGGGTGCGGCGGATGCGGTTTTCGGTTTCGCGCCGACGCTCCTTGTACTTGGAGATGCCCGCCGCTTCTTCGATAAAGTTGCGCAGGTCTTCCGGCTTGGCTTCGATCAGCTTGGAGATCATCCCCTGCTCGATGATCGAGTAGCTGCGCGGGCCGAGGCCGGTGCCGAGGAAGATGTCGGTGATGTCGCGACGGCGGCACTTGGCGCCGTTGAGGAAATAGCTGTTCTGGCTGTCGCGGGTGACTTTGCGGCGAATGGAAATCTCGGCGTACGCCGCGTATTCGCCGACCAGCGTGCCGTCGGAGTTGTCGAACACCAGTTCGATGCTCGCCTGACTCACCGGCTTACGACTGGTCGAGCCGTTGAAGATGACGTCGGTCATCGACTCGCCACGCAGGTTCTTCGCCGAACTCTCGCCCATCACCCAGCGAACGGCGTCGATGATGTTCGACTTGCCGCAACCGTTCGGCCCGACGACTGCCGCCATGTTACTGGGGAAGTTCACCGTGGTCGGGTCGACGAAGGACTTGAACCCCGCCAGTTTGATGCACTTTAGCCGCACGCTCAGGCAACCGTCAGGGCGGAGACCACCAGATCGCAGCTGCGCTGGGCATAAGCCGTCAGCACGATGCGGATCTGCGGCAAATCACGGGCGAGGACAGCGGCCAGCAGGCGTTCGAACAGTTCGAGGAACTCGCTCATTTCGGCCTTGCGCTGTTCGAGGGCGAGGAAATACGCACGGCTCATGGCCGGCTGCAGGTTCTCGACGGTCTCTTGCAGGTACGGGTTATTGGCAAACGGGTACGCCGCGCGCATCACGGCGAAGCTGTCGTCGACAAAGGTGCGGATGTCCTGACGCTCGTAGCTGGCGGTGAGGCGCTGCTGAATCTGAACGAACGGCGCCATGTCGGCCTGGGTCTGCCAGCCGTTGGCAACCGCATTGCCGAGCAGGATGTACAGCTCGCTCATCAGCGTGCACAGGCTCTGCACCTTGTGCGCGGTGAGTTCGGTGACATGGGCGCCACGTCGCGGCAGGATCGCGATCAGGTGGCGGCGTTCGAGGATCAGCAAGGCTTCGCGGACCGATCCGCGGCTGACATTGAGGGCCAGCGTGACCTTCTGTTCCTGAATGCGCTCTCCCGGCTTCATTTCGCCGCGAATGATGCGTTCGGCGAGGTGGTGAGCGATTTGCTCGGCGAGGCTGTCCGGCGCCTTGAACGTCATGGTTGTCCTTCAAACTCTTCGATCTGCACAAGCGGCGCAGTGTAGCGCAAATGCACGTGCATGGCGGAGTGCCCGCACGGCGCTTTTTGGCACGATTCAAGCAAAAAAGCAGGGGTTCCGCTCAGGGTCAATACTCAATAGAGCACGCGTTAATCGACAAAACCGATTTTCCTGACCTTTAAGTCAGAAAACCATTGACCGAAAAGTCAGACCTGCTAAATTCGGCTCACGTCGGTTAACAACAATAATGAGTCTGCGAGGCCTTCCGTGATCCAGTTTTTACTTAACCAGGAACTCCGTAGCGAGCACGCCCTGGACCCGAATCTGACCGTGCTCAATTACCTGCGTGAGCATGTAGGCAAATCCGGCACCAAAGAAGGCTGCGCCAGCGGCGACTGTGGCGCCTGCACCGTAGTAGTCGGCGAGTTGCAAACCGATGACGCCGGCCGCGAACACATTCGCTATCGTAGCCTCAACTCGTGCCTGACCTTTGTGTCGTCGCTGCACGGCAAACAACTGATCAGCGTCGAAGACCTCAAGCACCAGGGCGAACTGCACAGCGTGCAGCAAGCCATGGTCGAGTGCCACGGCTCGCAGTGCGGCTTCTGCACCCCCGGTTTCGTCATGTCGCTGTTCGCCCTGCAAAAGAACAGCGATGCACCGGATCAGGCCAAGGCGCACGAAGCGCTGGCCGGCAATCTCTGCCGCTGCACCGGCTACCGGCCGATTCTCGCCGCCGCCGAGCAATCCTGCTGCGGCAAACAGCCGGACCAGTTCGATGCCCGCGAAGCCGAGACCATCGCCCGCCTCAAAGCCATCGCCCCGACCGATATCGGTGAACTCAACAGTGGCGACAAGCGCTGCCTGGTGCCGCTGACCGTGGCCGATCTGGCTGATCTGTATGACGCTTACCCACAAGCGCGGCTGCTGGCCGGCGGTACCGATCTGGCGCTGGAAGTCACCCAGTTTCACCGCACCTTGCCGGTGATGATCTACGTCGGCAACGTCGCCGAAATGAAGCGCATCGAAAGCTTCGATGACCGCCTCGAAATCGGCGCCGCCACCGCCCTCTCCGACTGCTACGAAGCGCTGACTGCCGAATACCCGGACTTCGGCGAACTGCTGCACCGCTTTGCCTCGCTGCAGATCCGCAACCAGGGCACCCTCGGCGGCAACATCGGCAACGCCTCGCCGATCGGTGATTCGCCACCGCTGCTGATCGCCCTCGGCGCGCAGGTGGTGCTGTGCAAGGGTGAAACCCGGCGCACCCTGAACCTGGAAGATTACTTCATCGACTACAAGGTCACCGCCCGTCAGGAAAGCGAGTTCATCGAGAAGATCATCGTCCCGCGTGCCACGGCCGGGCAGCGTTTCCGCGCCTACAAGGTCTCCAAGCGTCTGGACGATGACATTTCCGCCGTCTGCGCCGCCTTCAATCTGCGCGTCGAGAATGGCGTGATCACTGACGCACGCGTGGCGTTCGGCGGCATGGCCGCGATCCCCAAACGCGCCGCCCATTGCGAAGCCGTGCTGCTCGGCCAGCCATTCAGCAACGCCGTTATCGAACGCGCCTGCGCCGCACTGGGCGAAGACTTCACGCCGCTCTCGGACTTCCGCGCCAGCAAGGAATATCGCCTGCTCAGCGCGCAGAACCTGCTGCGCAAATACTTCATCGAACTGCAAACACCGCACATCGAGACTCGGGTGACCGCTTATGTCTAACCATCACGCCGTAGAGAAGACTCAAGCCGAACTGGCGGAATTGTTCGCCAGGGACCTGACCACCGGCGTCGGCCGCAGCGTCAAGCACGACAGCGCCGCCAAGCATGTGTCCGGTGAAGCGCAGTACATCGACGATCGCCTGGAATTCCCCAATCAACTGCACGTTTATGCACGGCTGTCGGACCGCGCCCACGCGAAAATCATCCGCATTGACACCAAGCCCTGCTACGCCTTCGAAGGCGTGCGCATTGCGATCACCCACGAAGACGTGCCGGGCCTGAAAGACATCGGCCCGCTGCTGCCGGGCGATCCGCTGCTGGCGATCGATGACGTGCAGTTCGTCGGTCAACCAGTGCTGGCCGTGGCCGCGAAAGATCTGGAAACCGCGCGTAAAGCCGCGATGGCCGCGATCATCGAATACGAAGATCTGGAGCCGGTGCTGGACGTGGTCGAGGCCCTGCGCAAACGCCACTTCGTGCTCGACAGCCACACCCATCAGCGTGGCGATTCGGCTTCGGCATTGGCCACCGCTGAACACCGCATTCAAGGCACGCTGCACATCGGCGGCCAGGAACACTTTTATCTGGAGACGCAGATCTCCTCGGTAATGCCCACCGAAGACGGCGGCATGATCGTTTACTGCTCGACGCAGAACCCCACCGAAGTGCAGAAACTGGTGGCCGAAGTGCTCGACGTGTCGATGAACAAGATCGTCGTCGACATGCGCCGCATGGGCGGTGGTTTCGGCGGCAAGGAAACCCAGGCCGCCAGCCCGGCGTGCCTGTGCGCGGTGATCGCGCACCTCACCGGCCAGCCGACCAAGATGCGCCTGCCACGGGTCGAAGACATGCTGATGACCGGCAAGCGCCACCCGTTCTATGTCGAGTACGACGTCGGCTTCGACAGCACCGGGCGCCTGCACGGCATCGCCATGGACCTGGCCGGCAACTGCGGCTGTTCGCCGGACCTGTCCGCCTCGATCGTTGACCGGGCGATGTTCCACTCGGACAACTCTTATTACCTCGGTGACGCGACCATCAACGGTCACCGCTGCAAGACCAACACCGCGTCGAACACTGCTTACCGGGGTTTCGGCGGCCCGCAAGGGATGGTCGCCATCGAAGAAGTGATGGACGCGATTGCCCGCCACCTCAACCTCGATCCACTGGCCGTGCGCAAGGCCAACTACTACGGCAAGACCGAGCGCAACGTCACCCACTACTACCAGACCGTCGAGCACAACATGCTCGAAGAGATGACCGCCGAGCTGGAAGAAAGCAGCCAGTACGCCGAGCGCCGCGAGGCGATCCGCCGCTACAACGCCAACAGCCCGATCCTGAAAAAAAGGCCTGGCGCTGACCCCGGTGAAATTCGGCATTTCCTTCACCGCCAGTTTTCTCAATCAGGCCGGCGCGCTGATCCACGTCTACACCGACGGCAGCATCCACCTGAACCACGGCGGCACGGAAATGGGCCAGGGTCTCAACACCAAAGTCGCGCAGGTGGTGGCCGAAGTGTTCCAGGTGGAAATGGATCGCGTGCAGATCACCGCGACCAACACCGACAAAGTGCCGAACACCTCGCCGACTGCGGCCTCCAGCGGCGCTGACCTCAACGGCAAGGCCGCGCAGAACGCCGCCGAGATCATCAAGCAGCGTCTGGTGGAATTCGCCGCGCGGCACTACAAGGTCAGCGAAGAAGACGTGGAATTCCACAACGGCCATGTGCGCGTGCGTGACCACATCATGACCTTCGAGGCGCTGATCCAACTGGCGTATTTCAATCAGGTCTCGCTGTCGAGCACCGGCTTCTACAAGACCCCGAAAATCTACTACGACCGCAGCCAGGCCCGGGGCCGGCCGTTCTACTACTTCGCCTTCGGCGCGGCGTGCTGCGAAGTGATCGTCGACACCCTGACCGGCGAGTACAAGATGCTGCGTACCGACATCCTCCACGACGTCGGCGCCTCGCTGAACCCGGCCATCGACATCGGTCAGGTCGAGGGCGGTTTCATCCAGGGCATGGGCTGGCTGACCATGGAAGAGCTGGTCTGGAACAACAAGGGCAAGCTGATGACCAACGGCCCGGCCAGCTACAAGATCCCGGCCGTGGCGGACATGCCGCTGGACCTGCGGGTGAAACTGGTGGAAAACCGCAAGAACCCGGAAGACACGGTGTTCCATTCCAAGGCCGTCGGTGAGCCGCCGTTCATGCTCGGAATTGCCGCGTGGTGCGCGATCAAGGACGCGGTGGCAAGCCTCGGTGACTACAAGCATCAACCGCAGATCGATGCGCCGGCGACCCCGGAGCGGGTGTTGTGGGGGTGTGAGCAGATGCGCCAGCTCAAGACGGTGAAAGCGGTCGAAGCTGAAACCGAGTTGGCTCCGCTCTAGACCGAGCCGCGGCCAATCGCTGGCAAGCCAGCTCCCACAGTGATCCGTGGTGATTTCAGGATTTGCGGTACACCACAAAACCTGTGGGAGCTG
>NZ_JABULD010000860.1:0-527 GCF_014060985.1 Pseudomonas sp. MD195_PC81_125 | reverse complement strand
GAAGGATTTTGAAATGTGAATCAGCTGATTCACGAGCGCCGACTATAACCAGCGCGGGACATGGATTGCAATGATTTGGCCAAAGGGCCAGCAGGGACAGTTGGCGGCGAGGTGAATAGGCTGATGAGCAACGGATAGGCCCATTGATGGGGAGACACGGAATGCTCGGGATCACATGCCAAGGGAACGGACATATTTGCGGTATCAGGTCTATCGGTCAGAGGCGCGGAAGCAGGCCGGTATTACTTTTGCCAAACTGCAGAAAGATCTGCAACAGAACGGGATCGTGGATCTGGACCACTCCAGAGTTCGTTTTGAGGCCATCGATGCTCTGGCCCTGAATGCCTATGAACAATGGCTTGATCCTCATTTTTCCTGGCAGGAAGTTGTCAGGTGGAAGGCCAGAGAACCGATGGCGTTCGATTTGGCAATCTGGTTTGATCAAGAGCTTTGCGGACTTTGCTTCGCGAATCCTAACCAGAGCAGGTTGCGCGTGAAAATCGTGCGCCTTGAAGGCCAACCGGGAA
>NZ_JABULD010000859.1:0-583 GCF_014060985.1 Pseudomonas sp. MD195_PC81_125 | reverse complement strand
AATCTGTTAGGTGAGATTGGTATCTACCGCGTCAGCAGCCCGGTGCTCGCAGATCATCGGGTCGCGGTCTGAACCACGACATTTCGAGGAGAACGATCATGGCTCGTCTAGCCCTGTTGTTACTGACCGCCTGCCTGAGCGCCAGCGCCATGGCGGCGGACGTCATCAAAAGCGAGCGCCAGGAAACTTTCGGCGACGTGACGGTGCACTACAACACCTTCAACTCCACGTATTTACAGCCGGACATCGCCAAGGCAGCCGAGCTGGTCCGCAGCAAGAACCAGGGCGTGATCAACGTCTCGGTGATCAAGGACGGCAAACCGCTGATCGCCAACGTCACTGGCACGATCAAAGACCTGACCAGCCAGAGCGTGCCGCTGAACTTCCGCCAGGTCACCGAACAAGGCGCGATCTACTACATCGCGCAGTACCCGGTGGAGCAGCAGGAAACCCGCACCTTTGAAATCAAGGTGCAGAACGGCGACAAGATCAACACCATCAACTTCAACCAAGAACTCTTTCCCGGCGAATGATGAACCTCACGCAACTCGTACTGGCCAGCCATAACGCCGGCAAACTCAAG
>NZ_JABULD010000858.1:0-883 GCF_014060985.1 Pseudomonas sp. MD195_PC81_125 | reverse complement strand
CCCAAAGTTATGGTTAAGTGGGAAACGATGTGGGAAGGCTTAGACAGCTAGGAGGTTGGCTTAGAAGCAGCCACCCTTTAAAGAAAGCGTAATAGCTCACTAGTCGAGTCGGCCTGCGCGGAAGATGTAACGGGGCTCAAACCATACACCGAAGCTACGGGTATCACGCAAGTGATGCGGTAGAGGAGCGTTCTGTAAGCCTGTGAAGGTGAGTTGAGAAGCTTGCTGGAGGTATCAGAAGTGCGAATGCTGACATGAGTAACGACAATGGGTGTGAAAAACACCCACGCCGAAAGACCAAGGTTTCCTGCGCAACGTTAATCGACGCAGGGTTAGTCGGTCCCTAAGGCGAGGCTGAAAAGCGTAGTCGATGGAAAACAGGTTAATATTCCTGTACTTCTGGTTATTGCGATGGAGGGACGGAGAAGGCTAGGCCAGCTTGGCGTTGGTTGTCCAAGTTTAAGGTGGTAGGCTGAGATCTTAGGTAAATCCGGGATCTTAAGGCCGAGAGCTGATGACGAGTTACCTTTCAGGTGACGAAGTGGTTGATGCCATGCTTCCAAGAAAAGCTTCTAAGCTTCAGATAACCAGGAACCGTACCCCAAACCGACACAGGTGGTTGGGTAGAGAATACCAAGGCGCTTGAGAGAACTCGGGTGAAGGAACTAGGCAAAATGGCACCGTAACTTCGGGAGAAGGTGCGCCGGTGAGGGTGAAGGACTTGCTCCGTAAGCTCATGCCGGTCGAAGATACCAGGCCGCTGCGACTGTTTATTAAAAACACAGCACTCTGCAAACACGAAAGTGGACGTATAGGGTGTGACGCCTGCCCGGTGCCGGAAGGTTGAATTGATGGGGTTAGCTAACGCGAAGCTCTTGATCGA
>NZ_JABULD010000857.1:0-503 GCF_014060985.1 Pseudomonas sp. MD195_PC81_125 | reverse complement strand
TGATTGTGACTATTACCTATTAATTGTTGGTGGTAGATACGGGAGTTTAGGCGCAGAGGGACTTAGTTTTACAGAAATGGAGTTTGATTATGCTGTAGAGAGAGGTATAAAAATTGTGGCTCTTCTTCATGGTAGTCCTGAGAAATTGACTATTGAAAGGTCTGAGATATCTGAAGAAGCAAGGCTAAAGCTTCAAGCTTTTCGAGACAAAGTTTCGAATGGTCGTTTAGTCAAATATTGGACGTCTCCTAGTGATTTGCCAGGTCTGGTTTCATTGAGTCTTGTCAAGACAATGAAAGCTTTTCCCGCTGTAGGTTGGGTGCGCGCAAGTGAAGGCTCAAAACGAAGGGCTTTTTAAAAAGAAAATCAACGAAACTTCGTAAAAGAAAAATGACAGGCTGAAATCTTGAGGTTTTCGCAAATAAAGAAAACAGAAAAAAAAAGCTATTTTACGATGTCCCCGAACTTGGCCGGGTTTGGCGATATGTATTCGTTATTTGGTC
>NZ_JABULD010000475.1:0-27419 GCF_014060985.1 Pseudomonas sp. MD195_PC81_125 | reverse complement strand
CAGCGAAGAGGCCGGTACATCCGATAAAATTTTTCAGCTGAACCTCCGCTATCGCTGGCAAGCCAGCTCCCACAGTGAGGTGTGGTGAAGGAACATGCGGGCACAAAAAACCCGGCCGAAGCCGGGTTTCTGTTCAAGCGCTACTGCATCCACGGTGGCGGCGGTGGTTCGTCGGACTTGCCTTTGGGCGCATCGTCGGCAGCACGGATCGCCTGCTTGCGCTCTTCATCCAGACGCGCCGCCTCGATCTCGCGCAACACTCCGCCAACGTCGGCCAAGTCTTCAGGGTCGTCGAACTCGCCGGTCAGCACACTGTTCGGGTGCAAGGTGCCGGCTTCGTACAGCGCCCACATTTCTTTTGCATAACGGGTTTTCTTCAGCTCCGGGGCAAAGCGCCCGAAGTATGAAGCCATGTTGCCCACATCCCGCTCCAGCATGCTGAACGCGTGGTTGTTACCGGCGGCATCCACCGCCTGCGGCAGGTCGATGATCACAGGACCTGTCGGGGTCAGCAGCACGTTGAACTCCGAGAGGTCACCGTGCACCAGACCGGTACACAACATCAGCACGATCTGCGAGATCAGGAACGCGTGATATTCGCGGGCCTGATCCGGCTCCAGCACCACGTCGTTCAGACGCGGCGCGGCATCGCCGTATTCGTCGGCCACCAGTTCCATCAGCAGCACGCCATCGAGAAAATCATACGGCTTGGGCACTCGCACGCCGGCACCGGCCAAGCGGAACAGCGCCGCGACTTCGGCATTCTGCCAGGCGTCTTCGGTCTCCTTGCGACCGAATTTCGAACCCTTGGCCATCGCCCGCGCCTGCCGGCTGTTACGCACCTTGCGCCCTTCCTGATACTCGGCTGCCTGGCGGAAACTGCGTTTGTTCGCCTCCTTGTAGACCTTCGCGCAACGTAACTGGTTACCGCAGCGCACCACATAAACAGCTGCTTCTTTACCACTCATGAGTGGGCGCAGCACTTCGTCGACCAGACCGTCTTCGATCAGGGGTTCAATGCGTTTTGGAGTCTTCATCAGCTTTTATTGTGGGTCCTTTATTACCAAACACGCGAATGTCACTCGTTATACGGCAATCCTCGCGCTACGGGGAGGGGTTGCCGACCTGTGAACCCTGTGGATGCACACACTGTGCCGAAATAATCGACCGACCGTTGCCGATCATAGCCGAGCCCACCGGGCTTGTAGTGATCGGTCGTCAAGGGCATTTGCGACAGAATCTGACATCGCATGCATTTCCCCCGGGGAATTGCGCTCAGCGTTCGATGATTGCGGTGACACCCTGGCCGCCGGCAGCGCAAATCGAGATCAGCCCCCTGCCCTTGCCCGCCGCATCCAGCAGTTTCGCCAGATTGGCGACAATCCGCCCGCCCGTCGCGGCAAACGGATGCCCCGCCGCCAGCGAGCTGCCTTTGACATTCAAGCGGCTGCGATCGATTGAACCGAGCGGCGCATCCAGTCCAAGACGGGTCTTGCAGTATTCGGGGTCTTCCCAGGCCTTGAGCGTGCACAGCACCTGCGCGGCGAATGCTTCGTGAATCTCGTAGTAGTCAAAGTCCTGCAAGGTCAGACCATTGCGCGCCAGCAGACGCGGCACCGCATACACCGGTGCCATCAACAGCCCTTCGGCGCCGTTGACGAAATCCACAGCCGCCGCTTCGCCGTCACGCAGATAGGCAAGGATCGGCAAACCACGCTCTTTCGCCCATTCTTCACTGCCCAGCAGCACCACCGAGGCACCGTCGGTGAGCGGCGTGGAGTTGCCCGCCGTCAGCGTCCCTTTCGGGCTTTTTTCGAAGGCCGGTTTGAGCGTGGCGAGTTTTTCCAGGGTCAGGTCCGGGCGCAGGTTGTTGTCGCGGGTCAGACCGAGAAACGGCGTCATCAGATCGTTGTGCCAGCCTTCGCTGTAGGACGCGGCGAGTTTGTGATGGCTGTCGAGGGCCAGTTGATCCTGCTCTTCACGAGGAATGTTCCAGGTCTGCGCCATCAGTTCGCAGTGCTGGCCCATCGACAGGCCAGTGCGTGGCTCGCCGTTACGCGGAAATTCCGGAATCAAGTGCCGCGGACGCAGTTGCAGAAAGGTTTTCAGCTTGTCGCCGGTGGTCTTGGCGCGGTTGGCCTGCAGGAGGATTTTGCGCAAGCCTTCGCTGACGCTGATCGGCGCGTCCGAGGTGGTGTCGACGCCGCCAGCGATGCCGCAATCGATCTGGCCGAGGGCGATTTTGTTCGCCACCAGCAGCGCCGCCTCCAGCCCGGTGCCGCAGGCTTGCTGGATGTCATAGGCCGGGGTGGCCGGTGACAGCCGCGAGCCGAGCACACATTCGCGAGTCAGATTCATATCCCGTGACAATTTAAGCACCGCACCGGCCACCACTTCACCGATGCGCTGGCCGTGCAGGTTGTAGCGTTCGATCAGACCTTCGAGGGCGGCGGTGAGCATCACCTGATTGCTGGCGGTGGCGTACGGCCCGTTGGAGCGGGCGAAAGGAATACGGTTACCACCGATGATGGCGACGCGGCGCAGCTGACTCATGAAAAGCTCCTTGTTTGATTTCAGACCTGAAAACAATCCCTGTGGGAGCGAGCTTGCTCGCGAAGGGCCGGCACATCCAACAGTTACATTGGCTGACAAGCCGCCTTCGCGAGCAAGCTCGCTCCCACAAGGTCCGCATTTGTCTGCAAGACCTGCTAAACCTCAGTGTTCAAGCGTAGGCCTTATTGCGTGGATCGAACGATTGATTGCCGTTGGTAGTCCACACTTTGAACCCCAACTTTTGGAGAGCGTTCCATGTCTGACCGCTATATCGACTTCGCCAACTCATCCATCGGCCATCGTCTGGTCGGGGCGTTGGGCCTGCCGTCGCCGGTGCGGCTGGAACGCTGGCAGGCCGGGCGCCTGCGGCCGGTAGACGGTGCGCTGCTGATCGGCGGCGGGCCGCTGGCCGAGCGGGTCATTGCATTCGCCAACCGCCTGACCGATGCGATCTACAGCTATGGCACAGAACCGTCGCTGGCCACCGCGTGGATTCCCGGGCACGGGCCGAAACTCAAGGCCGTGGTGTTCGACGCCAGCGACCTGCAGCACACCGACCAGCTCAAACAGCTGCGCGAATTCTTCCAGCCGCTGATGAAAAACCTCGACCACAGTGCGCACCTGGTGATTCTCGGCCGCGCCCCGGAAACCCTGCGCGATCCCTTTGCCTCCAGCGCACAACGGGCACTCGAAGGTTTCTCGCGCTCGCTGGCCAAGGAGTTGCGCGGCGGCGGTACGCTGCAACTGATCTATGTCGGTGAGGGCGCCGAAGAGCAACTGGAAGGCCCACTGCGGTTTTTCCTCTCGCCGAAAAGTGCCTTTGTCTCCGGGCAAGTGATTCGCCTGACCGCGTGCGCCACGCACGTCACCGACTGGACCCGGCCATTGGCCGGACGCAAAGCGTTGGTCACCGGGGCGGCTCGCGGGATCGGCGCATCCATCGCCGAAACCCTGGCCCGCGATGGCGCCGAGGTGATTCTGCTCGACGTGCCGCCGGCCAGGACTGATCTGGAAGCCCTCGCCGCGCGGCTCGGTGGCCGGGCGATCACCCTCGACATCTGCGTTGAAGACGCCGCTGCGCAATTGATCGAACAACTGCCGGACGGCCTCGACATTCTGGTGCACAACGCCGGGATCACCCGCGACAAGACCCTGGCCAACATGACCCCGGAATTCTGGGATGCGGTGCTGGCGGTCAACCTCAATGCGCCGCAAGTGCTGACCAAGGCCCTGCTCGACAGCGGCACCTTGCACGACAATGCGCGGGTAATTCTGCTGGCCTCGATCAGCGGCATCGCCGGCAATCGCGGACAGACCAACTACGCCGCGAGCAAGGCCGGGCTGATCGGCCTGGCCCAGGCCTGGGCGCCGACACTGCTTGAACGCGGCATCAGTATCAACGCCGTGGCGCCAGGTTTCATCGAAACCCAGATGACCGCACACATTCCATTCGGCCTGCGTGAGGCCGGGCGACGCATGAGTTCACTGGGCCAGGGCGGTTTGCCGCAAGACGTCGCCGAAGCCGTCGCGTGGCTGGCCCAACCGGGCACTGGCGCGTTCACCGGCCAGGCGCTGCGGGTCTGTGGACAAAGTGTTCTGGGGGGCGTAGACATGAGCATTGAATGGCACACCCTCGACCGCGAACCGAGCCTGCCCGCCCTGTATGCGCGGGCCGCGACCCGACGCAAGATTACCGGCACCCGACTGCCCGACAGCGGCTTGCGCTGCTGGATCGATGTCGACGGCCAGAAGCTGGCGGCCTATCGCAAGGTCTGCGGCTTTGCCGATGACGGCCTGCTGCCGCCGACTTATCCACACATCCTCGCATTCGCCCTGCAAATGCAATTGCTCACGCAGAAAGATTTTCCGTTCCCGCTGCTGGGGTTGATTCATCTGAGCAACCGCATCCGTGTATGGCGGCCGATGGGCGGAATCAGTCGCGCACAAGTCAGCGTCCGTGTACACAACCTGCAGCCGCATCCCAAAGGGGCAACCTTCGATGTGTTGACCACCCTCGATGATCAACTCGGGCCGCTGTGGGAAGCCGAAAGCCAGATGCTTTGTCGCGGGGTGAAACTCGACGGCGAACCGGTCGAACAACAGTGGGAACCTGCGCAGGCCCTGACCCAGGTGGCGCAGTGGAAAGCGCCGGCCGATATCGGTCGGCAGTACGCCAAGGTCTCGGGCGACTACAACCCGATTCACCTGAGCGCCGCCAGTGCCAGGCTGTTCGGTTTTCCCACGGCGATTGCTCACGGCTTGTGGAACAAGGCACGAACCCTTGCGGCACTGGCCGATCACTTGCCAAAAGCCAACCTGGAAATCGTCGTGCACTTTCGCAAACCGGTGCGTTTGCCCAGTGAGGTTTCGTTGCTGGCAACTGCGGCAGGGTCGAGTGGCGAATTACGCCTGATCGGTGCTGGCGATCTGGAGCACATGGTTGGTCAGTGGCAACCGGTTGCCTGATTCCACTCCGGGCAAGCCTGTAAATTGTGTATATATCACTTAAGTTTTCCCGCCCTTCACGCGGTGCCCTGGAAAACTCCCAGCCTTGATTTTCAAGGCTTTTTTTTTGCGCGTTTTATATCCTGGGTATTAGTCCTTAGGCACTGCGTGGCGCCTTATATATAAAGGCGTTAATACCAACTTGAGAATGGCGGCAAGCCGCGACGCGATCGAGATTGACACCACGGACGAGGCATCACCGGCGACAGACGGGTGAGCCATCGAAAACGACGAATGTTGTTACAGGTGCAAGGAATCTCAATCATGAAAACCCAAGTGTGGTGCAAATCGGCAACAGCTCTGGCATTGATCCTCTCCCTTGGCCTCGCGGGCTGCAGCAGCGGCGGTGGCGGCCATCACAGCAGTTCCGGCAGCTCTTCGCCTGACAGCGCGACATCGGGCACTGGCGGTACCGGCGGTTCCGGCAGCACTGGCGGCACCGATACCGCTGGCACAGGCGGTACCGGTGGCACTGGCGGTACCGGCACGACCAACCCGACAGATCCGACCAACCCAACCAACCCAACCGACCCTACGGACCCAACCAACCCGACAAACCCGACCACCACCCCGTTGGTGACCACCACCCTGGTGCAGGATGTCGGCAATACCGTCGCAGGCGTCGGCGACGGCGTCGGCCAGGTCGGCGATTCGCTCAGCACGGTTCCCGTGGTCGGTGGCGTCGTGCAAAGCGCGGCCAACACCGCTGGCAATGTGGTCAGCACTTTGGGTGACGGCGTAGCCAACGGTATCGGCAAACTGGGTACGGTCGATAATGGCCTGGGCGTCACCGCAGCCTCGGTCGGCGGCGTGGTTTCAGATGTCGGTACCGGCGTCTCGGACCTGAGCGGCAAACTGGCGACCGCCACCGGCAGCGTTCCAGTCGTCGGTGGCGTGGTGACCAAAGTGGCACCGGTGCTTGATGGCGTCGGCGAGAAAGTCACCATGCTCGGCGACACATTGAGCCTGGCCACCACCACAGGCCCGCTCGGTTCAGTGACCAAAAGCGTCGGTAACGGTCTGGTGCCGGTGATTGCGATGGTGGAAAGCACCACCGACAAAGTAGGTGATGCGACCGGCCTCGGTGCTCCGCTCAACGGTGTCCTCGGCCAGGTCGGTGGTGCAGTCAAAGGCCTGGGCGGTCAAGTTACCGGTGCCGGCAGCGGTAATGCCCTGACCAACACCGTTGGCGGCGCCCTGACCAACGTTGGCACCACGGTCGGCAAAGCCGGCGGTCTGGTCGACAATGGCACCGCTTCCGGTGGTGGCTTGGGCGGCGGCCTCGGTGGCGGTCTGGGCGGTACCGGCCTGCTGCAAACCGTAGGCGGCGCCGTGGTCAATGTGGGTGCCGGTCTGAACGCCGGCAGCACCAACGGCGTGGTCAGCGCCGGCGGCGTCACGGCTGGCGGACTGGGCAACACCATCGCTTCGCTCAACACCGTTCTCGGCGGCTCGGGCACGCCGATCACCGCCACCACCTCGCCACTGGCGACCGTCGGCGCTACCGTCGGCGCAGGGCTGAACCCAGTCACCAGTGCGGTCACCAGCGTCACTCAACAAGTCGGCGCCGCCACAGGTCTGGGCGCGCCGGTCGCCGGTCTCACCGGTCAGGTCGGCGGCGCAGTCAGCACAGTTGGCGCCACCCTCGCGTCCACCAACAACCCGGTCACGACCGCCGTCGGTGGTGTGGTCAGCAACGTCGGCGCTACCGTTGGTGCAGTCGGCGGCCTGCTCAACGGTGGCACCAGCACCGGCGGCACCGCAACCGGTGGCCTGGGCGGTGTACTCGGTGGCCTGACCGGCACGCTTGGAGGCAACAAACGCTAAATTGCACCTGGCCGATTCGACGGCCTCACCTACAGCGCCTACGCTTGGTTGAGGGCGGAAGATTCCCACGAGTCTTCCGCTTTTTTCTTAGGAAAAATTCAGCCCAACGCTGTGATCTGACCATGGAGTGTCCTATGCGCGTAATGGCATCCCTGCTGTTCCTCAGTCTCAGTTCCGCCGCCCTCGCCGACACCCTGCCCAGTTTTCTCAACAGCAACGAAACCACCCGTAACCTGCCCGTGCCGAACCTGCCGGCCGATGCCTATCGCCCGGCCACTACTCCGGTGCAAGTACCGGAACCCGGCGCGGCCAGTGCCCAGCCGCTGATGATGGAAACCAGAATCTCCCTGAAGACGGTCCAGATTGAAGGCGGGACGATCTATCCACTCAGCGAACTGGCCGAGATCTATAAACCCCTGATCGGTCACCCGACCAGCCTCGCCGACCTGATCGAAGCCACCCGCACCATTACCCGCCGCTACCAACAGGACGGTTATCTGCTGTCCTACGCGTTCTTGCCCCAACAAAAATTCGACGATGGAGTCGCGCGGGTGGTGTTGGTGGAAGGCTACGTCAGGGACATCCAGATGCAGGGCGACGTCGGCCGGGTCAAAGGTCTGCTCGACAAGCTGGCAGCGAAAATCCAGGCTGAACGGCCGCTGACCCGCAAGACCTTCGAGCGCTATACCACGTTGATGACCCGCATTCCCGGCGTGACGGTGCAGGCCCAAGTGCCGCCGCCCGGCACCACCGACGGCGCAACAACACTGGTGGCCCAGGCCAGCCGCAAACCGTTCACCAGCACCCTGAGCACCACCGAAGACAACCGCAATGGCACCCAGGCGTTGCTCGGGGTCAGCAGCAACTCGCAGACCGCCATGGGCGAGCAATTGACCCTCAGCGGGCTGTTTCCGCCGGGGGATGATCACGAGCATTACTACCGACTGGACTACAACCAGTTCCTCAACAGCGAAGGCACGCAACTGAGCCTGTTTGCCTCACGCTACCGGGCCGATCCGGGCACCAATGTGCTCACCAGCGATGGCTTCGAACTCAAACCGCACAAGGAAGACGACCGTTACTCCATCGGCGTCAGCCACCCGTTCATTGCGGCCTCCAACGAGCTGCTCAACGCCGGTGCACGGCTGTATGCAGTGGATGACAAAAACCGCTACAACGTGGTCGGCTATCCGCTCAGCATCGAAGAGCGCACCAACGTGCGTGCCCTCGCGTTCGAGAGCGACTGGCGCAAGACCGATGCCCGCCAACTGCGGATTGTCAGTGGTGGCTTGTATCAGGGGCTGGACAGCATGGGCGCACATTCCAACAACCCGGCACTGGACCTGAACTTCCTGCGCCTGCGCCTCTCCGGCGTGCAGAGCGACAAGTTCTTCGACAACTGGCAAGGCGTGTTGTCGGCCGCGTTGTACTGGAGCGATGACACCCTGCCCGACAGCGAACGCGCCGTGTTTGGCGGACAGAACTTCGGCCGTGGTTACCCGGACGATCAGGCGTCGGGCGACAAGGGCTGGGGTGCGGCCTACGAGGTCAACTACAGCTTCAACCGCGACGGCAACTGGGTGCGCATCCTTCAGCCGTATGTGGTGCTGGACCGTTCGAAAACCTGGTTCAACAAGCTCGCGGTACAGAGCAACGACCTGTCATCGGCAGCAGTAGGCCTGCGTTTTGGCGATGCCAAGTACTACAACATTGCATTGGAGGCCGCCAAGCCGATGTCCGATGAGGCGCTGGATACGTTCAATCGTCGGGCGCGTTACAGCATCAGTTTCAGCTATCAGTTGTAGACCTTCAGTCATTGCGTCATCGCTGCTTTAGCGGCGATGACGCAATGGATTGAGCCTCGCCAGCAACCTAGTTCTTGGTCTCGATCTTGCCGCCCGCGTCCGGGTCGTAGAAGTCCGGAATCTCATACTTGTACTTCTTCAGCCAGCGCTGCATCGCCTGTTCCCGCTCGGCCGCCGTGGCGGTTTGCGGTTTCGTCGAGGCCGCCTGGTTACGGCTTTGCAGTACCAGCCAGCCTTCGGTTTCCTGTTGCTGCGCCGAGGCCGGGCCGGCGTCGATCGCCTGGGCTGCCAGCGGCAGGCTGAGCAGTATCAGGCAGCTTAGGCGGTGCACGGTGTTCATGGTGATCTCCCGGAATGTCACTTGAGCGTCGACGGTTGTGGGTCAGCCACCACCGCCACTTGATTACCGGCCGCGGTCGGGGCCTTGGCCGGCACCTTGAGTTTTTCCGCACGGGCCCGGGCTTCGGAGAATTGCTCCGGCGTCAGGTGCGCGCGGCTGACGATTTCGGCGGCTTGCTGCCAGTTGTTCTGGTACAGCAGCAAGGTCACCAGATTCAGCGGAGCCAGTTGATCGTTCTGCTTGAGTTCAATAGCGGTAAGGAATTCGAAGCGCGCGTCTTCAAGACGCAACTGGTTGAGGTAGACCACGCCCAGG
Source organism: Pseudomonas sp. MD195_PC81_125 (assembly GCF_014060985.1). Taxonomy (NCBI): domain Bacteria; kingdom Pseudomonadati; phylum Pseudomonadota; class Gammaproteobacteria; order Pseudomonadales; family Pseudomonadaceae; genus Pseudomonas; species Pseudomonas sp. MD195_PC81_125. Next base: position 18,074 of record NZ_JABULD010000475.1, on the reverse strand, counting down.
TCGTTGCGGATCTTGTCATTGGTTGGCGCCAGACGCACCGCGCGCTGCAGGTGCGCCTGGGCCTGACCGTTATCGCCACGGGCGGCATAAATCTGCCCCAGACCATGTTCGGCGTCCGCCGTCAGGCACGTGCCGAGCAGGCCGCGATACAGCGGCTCAGCCTCGTTGCGCCCGAGCAAGCGGTAAACCCTGGCCTTGCGCAAGCGCACCTCGACCAGGTTGTCGGGCAGGCTTTGCAGGTTGGCCAGACTGGCGTGCAGCTTGCCGTCGTTGGCCAGATCATCCGCCAGGTTCAGGGCCAGTTCCTGTTCGGAGTCGAGCTTGCTGCAACTGCTCGGCGCCAGCATTGCCGACCACGGTGCCTGGCCGTCAGTGGCACAGCCACCGAGCATCAACAGACTTGCCACGACAATCAGTGCTTTCATCAACGCTCTCCATGAGCCCACGTCAGTTTGCAAACGCCCGGGTAATCGCGGTGAACCCCGGGCCGGCCAGTACGATCAGCAAGGCAGGAAACAGAAACAGCATCATCACCACCGACATCTTCGCCGACATCTTCGAGATGTATTCCTGCAGTCGGGTCAGGCGCCGGTCGTCGAGCAATTGTTTGAGCGCCAGCAACGATTTCATCGCCCCGCCGCCCTGCTGAATCAGCTGTTGCAGGATCACGCAGGTGTCGGTGAACTCATCGACGGCGAGCATCACCGAGGCCTTGTTCAGCTCCTGCCCCAATTCCAGTCCCGAATCGACCCGGGCCAGAATCAGGCGCAGTTCGCGGGTCAGTTCCGGCAGCAGTTTCTGCCCTTCGCTGCTGAGCACGCGCAGGGCCTGTTCGACCGCCATGCCCGACTCGAACAGGATGCGCAGCAACGGGATGAACGTGGAGATTTCCACAGCGATGGTTTTCTGCCGACGCCCGGCGGCGTAAGCCAGCAAGCGCTTGGGCAGCAAATAGCCGGCACCGGTGGCCAGCATGGGCACCAGCCAGCCGTTGGCCGCGTGCGGAAAAAACACTTCCTGCAGAAACAGCGCCAGCCCCAGCGCCAACAGCGGTGTGCCGATCTGGCACGCGGCGTACAGCGAACGCTCACTGGCGCGGCGCCAGCCGAGGCGGCTGAGCAGGGTCTGGGTTTCACTGTCGATGCTCACCGAACGCTGGCCGAACTTGCTGTTGCCCAACGCTCGCAGCCAGTTGCCGAAACGGCTCTCACGCACCAGATGCCCCTGCAACCGCTGGTTGACCTGGCGCACCCGACGCCGCTCCGTCAGCAAGTGATTGACCACCAGCAACAGTGCGCCGAGCAGCAGCATCAGAGCGGCGAGATAGACCATGTCAAACACTCCGCAACATGCGCCACAGCGCCAGGCAGCCGGTCACTTGCAACACCACGGCGATGATCAACATGGTCCGCCCACCGCCGTCGTGCCACATGCCAAGCATGTAGCCGGGGTTGGTCAGCATGAAGTAGCCCACCAGGATCACCGGCAGCGAACCCAGCACCCAGGCCGTCATACGCGTTTCGCCGGTGAGCGCGCGCAGTTGCCGGGCACCTTGGTCACGCTCGCGGATCAGCTTGATCAGGTTCTCCAGCAACTCGCTGGCATTGCCGCCATAGCGATGATTGACCTTCAGGCCGAGGGCGAACATGCGCAATTCGTCCTGTTCATAAAGCTCGGCAAAGTCACTGACCGCATCCGGCAGATTGACGCCCAGTTGCACGTTGCGTTGCACCCGGCCCATGGCTTCTTTCAGCGGATCGTCACTCGACTCGATGCCGCCCATGACCGCGTCACTCAGGGTGCGGCCGGACTTGAGACTGCGCACGGTGTAGTCGAGCAACTGCGGTAACTGCTCGATCATGCGTTTGATCCGCCGGTGGTACCGCCAGGACATGTACAGACGCAGAATCAGCGGCGGTGCCAACAGCATCGTCAGCAGACCGATCCAGCTCGCCAGCAGATACCCGAGGACAATGGCCACGCCCCACAAGGTCAGCCACAGGCCGAAACGTTCGTTGGGACGGCCCAGCCCCGCACGCAGGAACATGCGTTCGAACCCGACCCACGCCGGTTTCTGGGCAACGAGTTGTGGCTGCCCCGCCGCGAGGCGATTGAGCACCCGTTCGTTGCCGCTCTTGTGGATGCCGTGCACGAACAGCCAGATCGACAGTCCGAGCAGAATCAGACAAAGCAGGATGAGAATGACCGGTCCGATCATGATGTGCGTCCCATGCTCTCAGCTCAGGTTCATCTCGTGGCGCAACTTGTCGCCCGCCGGATTGACCGCTTCGCGCAGGAAGCCGAAACCGGTACGCCGATCAAGGCGAAACAAGGTGTTGGTGACATAGATGTCTTCGCGGATGCCGACCACTTCCACCACCTCGCTGACACAACGGCGGCCGTCCGGCATGCGGGTCAGCTGGATGATCACGTCGAGGGCGGCGCAGATCATCTGGCGCAGGGTACGCTCGGCGATCGAGCGTCCGGTCAGCCCCACCAGCGTCTCCAGGCGCAGCAGCGCATCCTGCGCATTGTTGGCGTGCACGGTACTCATCGAGCCGTCGTGGCCGGTGTTCATCGCGGTCAGTACATCGACCACTTCGACCCCACGAATCTCGCCGAGGATGATCCGGTCGGGACGCATGCGCAGGGCGTTGCGAATCAGGTCGCTGGCCTTGACTTCACCGTGACCCTCGGCATTTGGCGGGCGGGTTTCCAGGCGCACGACATGCGGGTGGCCAAGCTGCAATTCGGCGACGTCTTCGATGGTCACCAGCCGTTCGTGGGGGTTGATCAATTGGCTGAGGATGTTCAGCAGCGTGGTCTTGCCGGTGCCGGTGCCGCCGCTGATCAGCACGTTGCAGCGCTTGCCCACCGCCTCTTGAAGAAACTCGAAAATCGCCAGATCGATGGTCTGCATCGCCATCAGGTCACTGCTCTTGAGCATGTCCTTGCGAAACTTGCGAATCGACAGGCACGGGCCATCGAGAGCGATCGGCGGGATGATCGCGTTGACCCGACTGCCATCCGGCAGGCGGGCATCGACCATCGGCGAAGACTCGTCGAGGCGTCGCCCGAGTGGCGCGAGAATCCGCTGCATGACCCGCTCGACGTGATGCGCATCGATAAAGCGCAGGTCACTTTGATGCAGCACACCGTCGCGCTCGATGAACACCCGGTGCGGGCCGTTGACCAGAATCTCGGTCACCGACGGATCGCGCAGCAGCACTTCCAGCGGGCCGAAACCAGTGAGTTCGTCGACGATTTCTTCGGCCAGGCGCTCCATCTCGTAACGGGAAATCGCCAGGTGCAGACGGGCGATGTATTCGGCGACCTTGTCGGTGACAAATTGCGCCAGCAACTGGCGCGAGCCTTCCAGCAGGTTTTTCCCCGACTCTTCGATGGCGTCAATGATGTAGCGATGCAGGACCAGCTTCAGGCCTTCGTGATCGGTGTTGCCGGTCGCGCCGTGCTGCACCGCGCCGAACAGTTTTTCCGCGCTCATGAGGTGCCTCGCAAGCGGTCGAACCAGGTGACCTTGGGTTTGGCCAGGCCTTCGGAGCGCTTGGCCAGACGTTCGCCGAGGGTGCGCAGGCTCTGTGTGAGTTTTTCCCGCGGGGCCAGTTCGAACAGGCTGACGCCCTGGTTCTTGGCGTTCAAGCGCACTTCGGCGTTGGCTGCCAACACCGCGATCACCTCCAGGTTGAAGGTCTTGCCAAGGGTTTCGGCGTCCGGGGCGACGCTGCTCAAGTAACCGTCCACCAGCAAGCGTGCGTGGTCGAGTTTCATGCCTTTCTCGCGCCACTGGTTGAGCACGGCAAGGTTGCGACGGCAGTTGAGCACGTTCTGATCGGTGTACCAGATCAGCTTGTCGCAATGGCTGACAAACGTGCGCAAGGCTTCACTGTCGGACTGCCCGGTGAGGTTCACGACGATGTGCTGGAAGTGTTGACGCAAGGCGCTGAGCAACATGTACAGCTCGGCGGCACTGGTGCTGTCCAGCGGCTCGTCGCTGCTGGCATACGCCAGAATCCGCAGCCCCGCTTCAGCGCTGGTGAAGGCACTGTCGATCAGTGTAGCGTCGAGCCTGCGCAAGTGACGCAAGGCATCGCCGAAGTGGAACGAACTCTCGAGCCCGAGCAGCGCCAGGCTGTCGCCCCGGGGCAGGCCCAGATCCAGCAGCAAGGTTTGCTGACCGCTCTTTTGCACCACCAGCGCCATGTGATTGGCCAGCAGCGCTCCGTCGGAATTGCTCTGGGTGCCGAACAACACGGTGAGGCCACCCAGTTGGGTGTTGGTGGTCACCGGTGGCAGGCGTTTGTTCAGGCGCCGCACCAGCCCGGCAACCTCACTGGCCCGCGAACCGTACGCGACGAAATCCCGGGCGCCGGCACGCATCGCATTGAGCACCAGTTGGTTGTCCATGCCATCACCCAGAGCAACGATGGCGAGCATGGGTTTGGCTTCCAGCGCACCTTCGATCAACGCACTCTGTGCCACCACGTGGTCACGGTCGAGGCCGACGAACACCAGGCTGGCAAAGGTGACATCGACCAGCGCCAGCAACTCGTCCAGGCTCCCGGCGCCGGCGCTGACCACCTGGCCCAGCGGCGCGAGAGCGCCTTGCAGCCACTCCAGATCGGTGCTGTTACGGGTGATCGCAAGAAAGGTCTGGCTCAGGTTCTGGTTCATTGGGACAACCCACTGCGCTTGTCGAAGTTGCCGTTTTCGAGGAAGAACATGCGGTAGAAATTCGGGTCGTAGTTGCGCAATTTTTCGCCCGGCAGCGACGGCAGCTGCGCATCGGCCGCCAATGGCTGCACCAGGTGCGGGGTGACGATCATCAGCAGTTCGCGCTCCTCGCGCTTGATCTGCGAATCACGGAAAAACGCGCCGAGCACCGGGATATCACCCAGCCCCGGAAACTTGTTCACTTGCGAGGTGTTGCTGGTGCTGATCAAGCCACTGATGACGAAACTTTCGCCGTCGGCCAGCGATACGCTGGTATCGGTACGGCGTACGGTCAGGGCCGGCACCGGGGTGCCGGCGATATTGATGGCGTTGGCGTAATCCAGTTCGCTGACTTCCGGCGCGACCTTCAGCGCCACGCGATTGCGGTCGATCACGGTCGGCGTCAGGGTCAGGCGGATGCCGAACTCCTTGTACTCGATGGTCACCGTATCGCTGCCGGAACTGGGCACCGGAATCGGGATTTCGCCACCGGCCAGAAAGCTTGCGCTCTGCCCGCTCAGCGCGACCAGACTCGGCCGCGCGAGGGTGTAGGCAAAACCGCTGCCTTCCAGCGCATTGATGATCGCCATGGTCTTGCCGCCGATCCAGGAAAAATTGAACTGGCCATTATTCACCGGCAACTTCGGTGTCGGCACACCACCGACATCGGGCAACGTGCCGGGCGAGCCAAACAGAAAATTGCCGCGCACGCCGATCAAAGAGGCCGTGGCTTCCTTGAGTTTGGTGCGGCTGACTTCGACGAAGCGAATGTCGGTCTGCACTTGCGAAGGCAGCGTCGGGTCATCGGAAGGCAGTCTGCTGGTGCTGGTCAACGCCGCCGTGGCGCTGCCTTGCACGAACACCATGCTCTGACGCGGCTCACTGGAGCACGCGGTCCAGACCATCAGGCTGGTGGCGCCGGGGGCCACGCCAGTGAGCAAAAAAGAAGCGCTGCCGGTGTCATGCACATCAGCGATCTTCGGATCACCGATGGCCACCCGGGTGATTGCCACGGGCGACTGGATGTCCTGCTGGAACCCTTCGCCGATCTCGATCACCGCAGGCATGCGACCGAGCGCCGAGCAATTGCCGGTGGCCGCGATGGCCGCGTTCATCGTCAGTCCCATCAGTATCAAGGCCGGGACTACCGGTTTTAATAACGGCCTGAATCGACTCTGCATGCACGTGGATCCTTGCTCAGTCATGGGGCTTGTTGGGAAACCTGATTACCGCGGATCACTTCCATCGGCTTGCGTTCATGACCACCTGAGGACGGCGCTTTCGGCGCGGCGCCCAAGGCCAGTTGCGTGAACTGGAAGAGTTGGCTGTTGGCGTTATCCAGGTGCGCCGGCGCCTGCTGTTCACCGGCCCAGTATTTCGCCAGCCGCTGCTCTTCGCTGCTGCGCACGGCCAGACGCAAGGTGCCGACCTGGGTGGCGAGCATCATCCGGCTGAGCAATTGTTCAGGTACGGCCAGGACCACGGTGCGCGCAGCGATCCGGCGTTGATCCTGTTTGAGTTTGTCGTCGGCGCTGAGGGCCGGATTGGCGGGCTGGCCGTCGTTGGTCAGGCCGTATTGTTCACCCACGCCAAGCACGCGCATGGCCGGTACGACGATTTGCGCTGACTGCTGCAGATTGCTCGCATCCTGGCGCAGGTAGAGCAGCACATCGACATAGTCGCCGGGGAGCAGTTGCCCGGCGGCGCCGATCACTTCATCCACGGCCACCGTCAGAGCGCGCTCGTCGCTGTGGATCATCCGCGCCAGTGAGCCGCCCGCTTCGAAGCTTTCATCGTTGAGCCAGGTGCCGGCGCTCAAATGCCGCCACGGGGTACGACCCACTGCCTGATCAACACTGGCAAGGCTGCCGGCCGGCGCATTGCGCAATTTTTCCACGGTCACATCGGCAGCGGTCAGCGGAGTGAACGGCGGAACATCGTGTAACAACACGACCACGGGCTGACGGGTCTGATCTTCGGCGGCGGCGACGGTTTTTTCCACCGCGACGGGCGCAGCGGCAGGCACCTGGGCAACCGGAGCCGGTTGCCGACTGAGCACCAGGCCCCAGTAACCGACGATGATTGCGCCCAACAGCAGCACGGCTGCAAGGCCCATGGTGACGCGACTGTTCATGACGGCTCTCCCTTTCCTGCTGCACCGACAGCCTGTACTTCCTGCCGAGAGAATTTTTCGCGATCAGGCAGCTATGAACATGCAACGATTTCGCTATTTCCAAGCTAGCTGATACGAGCCAAAACGCCATTAGTGACAGGAAAATAACTCACTAAAGTATGAGTCATGGCCAATTAACTGTAGGGATTGGCTCAATTAACAATCCGGTTAATCCTTTGTGATTAATCCGTTCTTACAGTTGTTGACCGGGGGTTTGTTGACAATGCTCTGATAGCACGGTGAAAGCATGCCGCTGTAGCGTTGGATCGGCGCCAGAGGCGCGAAGGAGTGGACGTATGTTTCGGATGATCATCGACTATCTACTGGCCAGGGCCAGGCTGCTGTGCAGAAGTGAAGAAGGTGCGTCGGCCATCGAATACGCGATCGTGGTGGCAATGGTGGCGGTGGTGGTCGTGGTGTTTGTGACGCCCATCGGCGACAAGGTGCTGGCCATTTTCAACGTGGTGCTGACCAAGCTCGGTGGCACGGCACAGGTCAGAACGACGCCTTGATCAACATCCCTCCCGTCGTCCAGTGTCCGGGTCCATGCTGACCAGCAGCAGCGCTCAGACACTGGCAAATCTTCGGATTTCACAAGTCCGATCACCCGCCGTTACGAAGGAGAATGTCAATGATCCTCGAATATCTGATATTGCGCCTGAGGTCGTTTCTGGCAAGTACAGAGGCTGCATCCGCCATCGAGTATGCAATCGTGGTGGCGATGGTAGCGGTCGTTGTGGTGGTGTTCATCACACCACTGGGCGCGAAAATCTTTGCGATTTTCAATAGCGTCCTGGTATCCCTCGGCGGCACCGCGCAGACCGCTCCGGTGCAAACCCCCTGATGTGAGTCGCGTCCAGCGAATGTCGCGCTACACTCGATTGCACTTTCAGCTTTTCAGGGACTGCCCATGACTGCTTCCTCACTCCCCCGCCAACAGTTGCTTCTGGTTGACGACGAAGAGGACGCGTTGCTTGAGCTGGCCGAGCTACTGGAGGGCGAGGGCTTTGTCTGCCACACCGCCACGTCGGTGAAACTCGCCCTGCACCACCTCACCCGCCATCCGGATATTGCCTTGGTCATCACCGATCTGCGTATGCCGGAGGAGTCCGGCATGTCGCTGATCAAGCGCCTGCGCGAGCACACGTCGCGCCAGCATCTGCCGGTGATCGTGACCTCCGGACATGCCGACATGGAGGACGTCAGCGACATGCTGCGCCTGCAGGTTCTGGACCTGTTTCGCAAGCCGATCTACCACGTGCGGCTGCTGGAAACGTTGGACAATCTGTTCCCTAAACCGAAGACGCAGGTCGGGTAATTCTCTTGAAGTGTTTTTGGAAGAATTGACTGCCTGCCCGTGGAAGGCAGGCAATCGCGATCAGTGTGCGGTTACACGCTGACGGGCGGCCGAAGCACTGGGCGACAGCGCCAACGCCAACTGCGTGCGGTTGTGCATGTGGGTCAGGCGCAACACCTGGGAAACGTACAGTTTCACGGTGTTTTCAGTGATGCCCAACTCGCAGGCAATCTGATAGTTGGTCTGCCCTTTGCCCACCAGCCGCGCCACATCCAGTTGCCGTGGCGACAACTGATTGAAGATCGCCGGAATCTCCTGCTCGGCTTCGGCGCTGTCGCCACCGAGCATGTCTTTGACCACCGCCGCCGGGTTGCGCCGGACCTTGTCCAGGTCCTGGTAAAGATCGTCGATGGATTCCGAGAGAAACTGCAGCTTCTGGTTAAGGTGGCCCAACTGCACATTCTTGTGCCGCTCTTGCAGGGCCGCTTCCTGACGCTTCACGCCTTCGAGCAGTTCATCCAGTTCGATCGGCTTCTGATAGTAATCGGCGATCCCCGCGCGCAGGGCCTTGATCACGTCCTGTTTATCGGCGCGCCCGGTGAGCATGATCGCTTCGAACACCCGGTGTTTGCCGCAGATTCGTTGCAGTTCCTGCACCAGCTGAATGCCGTCCATGTCCGGCATGTGCAGATCGCTCAGCACCAGGCCGATTTCCGCGTCTTCGCTGAAACGCTCGATCGCCTGCGCACTGGATTCACACGGCACACAGCGGTACCCGCTGCTTTCGAGAAACTCGCACAACTCTTCGACGATCAACGGCTGATCATCGACCACGAGCACTTTTACCGCCGACGTAAGCTTGTTCACGAACCACTCCATTGCTCGGGCCAAAGCTGACTTTTTCTGCACTTTGGCAATGTAACGACTTCATTTGAAAGTAGACGCACTTTCCGACTATGTACATAGAACTAGTGGCACCTGGCGACTAATGGATCCAATGAATCGAAGCCAGCACGCCCAGCAGCACGAACGGTGCAAATGGCAGCTTCTTTGACACTCCAGGCTCCATATATCGAAGATGTTCTCTAAGTCGTTGACTCATATGAAGCCAGACTCTTGGCGCAACAAGCAGCCAGAGCAGACTGGCGACGCCGGCGCCGATAAACGCACAAAGAATGAATAAACCGTTCGTCGCAAGGCCCATGGCTGTCATTAGTTTCACATCGCCGGCCCCCATGCGCCCCATGGAGTACCCCGGCAGGGTCAACACCAGAGCGATCACGCCCGCCCACAGTCCCTGCTGCGCTTCGGCACCGAGCCAGGTCGTGCCAGTCACCAGCAGATAGATCAGCGCCAGTGCTCCCGCGCCGAATGTCAGTGCATTGGCGATACGCCGTTGTCGGGCATCCTGGACGGCGCACACGGCCAGCCAGATCAGGAGAACGAAACTCTGCATCCGGTTAAATCCCGTCCGATTTTGCTGATTGATTCTATGCTGATACTACGCAGTGAACGTCAGGGTAGACGCAGTCATGAAAACCGGCTTCGCAAAATCACAGGCAAGCGCAGTGGCGATCGAATTCGCCCTGGTATTCGTGATTTTTTTCGCCGTGTTCTACGCGCTGGTCAGTTACAGCCTGCCGTTTGTATTGATGCAGACCTTCAACGAGGCGACATCCGAAGCGGTGCGCCGCAGCGTCGCAGTCGACCCCAACACGCCCGGTTATGCCTCCGTGGTGGTGAGCACTGCCAACACCGCGTTGACCCAGCAGTTGCAGTGGGTGCCACCCGCGCTGAACCTGGTGGTCGGCGTCGACACCTCGGCGGTGTATGACGCCACTCAAGGTACGCTGACGGTCAGAGTCGATTACCCCACCAGCAAGCTCAATCAGGTCATTCCGTTTCTGGTGCTACCGGGCGTGGGTGCCGTGCCGAGCCTGCCCGCCACCCTCTCCGCCGCGTCGAGCCTGAAATTTTGACCTCCGGCGACCATCTGTTCGGACGCCTGCTCAAACGTGCGCCCGCGCCCGCCAGCGAACTGCCCGACCACCTCGGCTCACCGCCGCAGGGTTTGCACCTGCACCTGGATCACGACGGCGGCGTACTGCAGATGGCCGGGCCGTTACGTCATCTGTTGGCGCAACAGCCGCCCCACGATTCGCCGCTGCCGTTGGCGGCCTATTTACTCGCCCACAGTACGCTGGCGATCGAAGGCCGGCCGCAGGATTGGCAGGGGCAAATGCTCGACCTGGATTTCCCCGGACTCAGTGACCAGACCCTGCATTTGCGCGGCTGGGTGCAGCCTTCGGCGGCGGGCTGGGTATTGCAACTGATGGACATCGGCGACCTGCTGCTGGAGCGCCAGCAATCGCGCCACCGCGAATCCTGTCAGGCCCTTGCCGGGCAGATCAGCGACCACCTGCGCACCTGCAGCCTGATGCGCCTGCCGGTGGTGCTCAGCGAGCAGTTGCAGGCCATCGCCCAGCGCTGGCGAATCCCGTGCCTGGCCATCGCCCTGCTCGACGAACAGGCACAGGGCTGGCAGATTTTTCAACACTATCGCGCCCACGATGCCCCCATGCTGTGGCAGGACAGCCAGCGTCTGGGCACGCCGCTCGACAGCCTCAACGGCAGCGCACCGCAGCGTCTCGGCGCGCATCACGGTTTGTTCGAACACTCGCGCGTTGCAGCGATCTTCGGCAACGCCGATGGTTTCGCCGTGCCCTACAGCGATGATCGCGGGGTGGCGGCATGGCTGCTCTGTGGTTTCTATACCGTGGACGTTGTCGCGCCACACCTGAGCGACCGCGACTGGATGTCACTGACCGGCGCGCTCGCCGGCCCGCTGCTCAGCCGTCTGCGGGATCAGCAACATCATCACTACACCGAGCGCCTCGAGTCGCTGCAAACCCTGCTGGGTACCGGCTGGTGGGAAATGCTCGGGGACGACGTGTTGCTGGCGCCGTCGCTGCTCGCTGCGCTGCCGGCGGACAGCGCGCGAATCTCGCTGCAAGCCTGGCTGGGGCTGATTCATCCGGCCGACCGCGAAGAGCTGCGCAGCCGTCTGCACGCCCTGCAACTGCACGGCGAGGCCCTGAGCCTGAGCGTTCGTCTGCACCGCAGCGAACCAGGACAACCACCGCTGTGGTATCGCGTGCAAGGTCAGGTCGCCGGCAGCGGTGAACAGCGGCGCCTGGTGGGGTTCATGCTCGACATCAGCGACATCCGGAACCAGCAGCAGCGAGCCGAAGCTGCGCACGCGCGACTGGACAACCTGATCGCCAGTTCGCCAGCAGTGATTTATGTGCAGCGTTACGTCGAGGGCGCGCTACGTCCCGATTTCTTCAGCGCCAGTTTGCAGCCGCTGCTGGGCTGGACGCCGGACGAGGGCATTGGCACTGACTGGGTGCAATTGATTCATCCTGAAGACCGCGATCTGTATTTCGCCCGCACCCGCCAACTGCTGCGCGAAGGCTCGGTGCGCGCGCGCTTTCGTTTACGCGACGCGCGCGGCGAATACCACTGGCTGCTCGATGAAGCCAAGCTGCTGCGCAATGACCTGGGCCTGCCGGTCGAAGCCGTCGGCCTGTGGCTGGACGTCACCGAAGCGACCCTCGCCGCCGAACAGGTCAAACAGAGCGAAGAGCGCTACCGGATTCTGGTGGAAGACTCGCCGGCGATGATTTGCCGTTATCGTCCGGATCTGACCCTGACCTTCGGCAACCGGCCACTGGCGACTTATCTGGAATGCTCGCCGGAGCAATTGCCGGGAGTGGATCTGGGCAGCTGGATGTCCGACGAACAACGCGCCGCCTTCGTGCAACGCCTGGCGCTGCTGACTCCAGAGCTGCCGGTGAGCACCGCCGAAATCAGCCTGCAATTACCTGGGCGCGAACATGCCTGGTGGGTCTGGTCCGATCGCGGGGTGTTCGATGAACACGGGCGCCTGCTCGAAGTGCAGGCCGTGGGCCGCGACAACACCGAGGTACGCCGCTCGCAACAGCAACTCACACAAAGCGCGAAAATGGCCACCCTCGGCGAAATGGCCACCGGCCTGGCCCACGAAATCAACCAGCCGCTGAACGTGATGCGCATGGCCATCGTCAACGTGCTCAAGCGTCTGGGCAACGGCGATGTGCAGATCGACTACCTGACCGACAAACTCAATCGCATCGACGCCCAGGTGCAGCGCGCGGCGAAAGTGGTGGATCACATGCGCGTGTTCGGTCGCCGCTCGGAGGTCGAGCAGCAACTGTTCAACCCGGCCTCGGCCATCGAAGGGACGCTGTCGTTGCTCGCCGAAGGCATGCGCGGCAAAGGTGTCGACCTGCGGATCAGCGAAACCGGTTTTAGCGTGCAAGTGCGCGGTTATGTCGATCAGCTGGAACAGGTGCTGATCAACCTGATGGTCAATGCCCGCGATGCGCTGCTCGGCAAACGCGAGAAGGAGGCGTCATTCAAACCCTGGATTTCGATTTACGCCGAGCGCGATGAAAGCAAGGTGCGGCTGTGGGTTGAGGACAACGGTGGCGGCATCGACCCACGTTTGCTGGAGCGGATTTTCGAACCGTTCTTCACCACCAAACCGGTGGGCGTCGGCACCGGTCTGGGGCTGTCGGTGAGCTACGGCATCATTGAAAACATGGGCGGCCATTTGAGCGTGCGCAACTCGCTGGAGGGCGCACGTTTCTGCATCGAGTTGCCGATAGCGCCGGACGTCTAGATCACCAGATAAGCCTTGCCGGTCTGACCGCAGGTCATGTTGGCGCCGACGTCGACGTCCATCAGGTTGATGCCCAGGTTTTTCAGCAGGTTGTTGAGTAATGGGTCGAGCAACGGGCTGACGAGGTTAGTAATCAGTGGCTGCAAAATCGCCGTGACATCACTGATCAGGCTGGCCACGCCAGTGACGATGGCGCCCAGTGGATTGCTGCCCTGCGGTTTGTAAACGATCAGATTGATCCCCGCCAACGTGTTCGCCAGGCTGTTGACGATATTGCTCGACGGCGCCGCCGAGATCACGCTTGGCGGCAGTTTGAGGTTGGCCGGCGTGGCGAACGGCGTGCTGCTGGAATACAGCAGATCCTGAGCGTTTTGCGCGACACTGGTGTTGACCATGATCGCAATACCGCCCGCCCCGTACTGCACGTGGGTGCTCTCGTCGCAACTGCCAATGCCGAGGATCTTGTGGCAGGTCACGGTGCCAAGATCGACCAGTGGCAACGGCGTGACCGTCGGTTCGGCGAGTGAGGAAAAGGCATTGGTCGGGTCGATCTTGCCGACCTTGAGGTCCGCGATCGAGGTGAGGGTATGGGCGGTCAGACTTTTCGTGCCCGCAGTGCCCGGGCCTGCCGGGCAGCTGTAATCGGTGACGTAGCTGACCGCCCCACCGGCATCCAGGGCGATGTCGATTTGCGGCGATGGCAACAGCAGCGGATCAAGCTGTTCGCAACCGGCACCCAGCAGACAACCGACCGAGTTGAGGGTCGCCACCAGATTCAGACTCAACAGCGCATTGAGGGTCGGGGTCAAAGTACCGACCAGCCCCAATACGGCGTTGGTCAACCCGGTCACCCCGGTCAGCACCGGCAGATTCACCGAGAGCAGCGTGCGAATCTGCGCCGTGCGCACATAAATCCGGTCCGGCCCCAACGGATTGGCCTTGGCCCGCGCCGGATCGCCAATGGCCGAGAACTGCGGCGGCTCGATCACCTTGACCCGCACCGTGACATTCGCCAGCCCCAGCACGCTGATCGGCAAGGTCGCAGCCACCGCGCTCTTGCTGTTGGCCAGTTGCACCACGCCCTGAATCAATTGCAGCAGTTGCAGGTTGGCATCCAGCCCGGCCGCTGTCGTGCCGGTCTGCAACTGCAGGATGTCGCCGAGCTTGACCGGCGCCGCATTGATCGCCGCAACCTGCAATTGCCCCAGCGCAGTGATCACCGTGGCGGTCGCGCCGTTGAGCTGCACCACCGTCGCGGCCGCCTGAATCAGTTGGGTGACCGTGGCCTGGGTGTTGAGCAGTTGCGTGTAGTTACCGGCCGCGACGTTGAGGTTGATTGCCAGTTGGTTGAGGTAGCTGAGCAGGTTGATGTCGGTATTGAGCAGGCCATCCCAGCCCAGTGCCGTGAGGTTGACGTTGCCGCCGAGCAGCCCGGAGAACAGCGGATTGAGGATGTTCGATTGTGCGGTGTTGATGCTCGCAAGGTTGCTGCGGATGTTCAGTTGCGCAACCGTCGGTGTCGGCTGGGCGGCGACAGCCGAAGCATTCAGCGTGGTGTTCAGACTGACCGCCGAGCCCGTGAACAGCGCTTGTACCCCACCGGCAAAACTGGTGGTCACTGTGCGGCTGGCAGCGACTTTCACCGCCGTCGACTGCGTCGCATCGGCAGTGAATGCGCGCAGTCCGGTGGCGGCGGTCTGTACGCTGCCGCAAGTGGTCACCAGCGTGTTGTTGCCATCGACGATGTAGCCATTGCGCACGGCGCTTTGCCCGGCGTAAGTCGCGGCGCTGAGGCCTGACTGGCAGTTGCCGCCGCGACTGACGGCCTCCAGCGCCGCACTGTCGACCACCCGCTGCAACTTGCGCTGCTCCATGTACAGCCGACCGGTGTCGACCACCAACAGCATCAACACCAGCGCCAGACTGAGGGTCGCAGCCGCCATCAAGCCGATCGCCCCGCGTTGCCGGGCCTTGCCATTGAACTGCGTACGAGGCGACATGGCGCACTCCTTTGCTGGCACGTTGCCGAGCGCTACCTCCGATGGTGGAATTGAGTGTAGACGGCGCTAGTGGCAACGCGCCATTTGGTGCTGCACAAAACCCTGCAGACCTCGCCTGCTCGCGAATGCGCTGTGTCATTCAACATGGAGGTGGCTGACACGCCGTCTTCGCGAGCAAGCCCGCTCCCACAGGGAGATTTGTGGCGGGGCAAAAAAAAACGGGAGCCTCTTGGGCTCCCGCTTTTTTACGGCGCACTAGCGCGGTGGATAGTTGGCCAATATCCGGCTGACGGTTTCGCGCACCGCGTTGCTGCGATCCTGCGGATTGGGCGTGCTGCTGAGCATCTGCTCGTCGCTGCCGCGCCACACCAGTTTGCCGTCCTTGCCGTCGAGCAGGTCGATCTGGATTGTTGCCACCTTGTAGGTGATGTTGCGGGTTTCGTTGTACATCGGCGCGCCCCAGTAACCGTTCCACGGGCCACCCCAACCGCCGCCGTAGTTGGTGGTCACTTGCTGCTGGCGATCCTCGACAATCAGGTAGGTCTGCACGCTCAGGTCGCCCTTGGCCCCCGCCGCGGCGGGACGCAAACCGCGCTGGTCGAGCTGATCGCTGACGGCCTGGCGGATGCGTTGCTCGGTCAGGTCGCTCTTGATCCGTGGATCATCCGGGCGATATTGCAGCGCGGGTTCTTTCCAGCTCCAGCTGCGATAGGCGGCGAAATCGCGGCTGGCGTCAAAGTCGTGATTGACCTGGTTGGCAGCGCAGGCACTGAGCAGCGCGGCCATGGCCAGTAAAGCGAGACGACGGAACATGGTTGTTCTCCGGTTGAAGGCCTGAACCTGCGAAGCGTTCTCACCTGAAGTCTAGCTCGGCGGATAGGCCGACAGGGCTTTTTCCAGAGCCTCGCGAATGGCATCGGTGCGCACCAGTTGGCTGCCCTGGTTGGCGGTTTCGGCGCTGGCGCTCCACACCGGTTGCCCGCTGCCGGCGTCGAACAGATTGACCTGCACCACCACGACCTGCTCCTGATAGGTGCGAACAATCGGCACAGTGTTATACATGCCGTAACCGTGTCCGTAGCGATCATAGCCACCGTATCCGCCGTAGTAGCCGTAGTCGTCCTGCACCTGACGCAAGCGGGTTTCCAGACGCAGGTTGGCGCTGACCAACAGGTCGGCCGGTCGGTTGTCGTGCAACGGCCGCAATCCGCGCTGATCCAGCGCATTGCTCACCGCTTCGGCCACTTGCGCCGAGTCGGCCCACGCCGTGCCCGGCGGCAACTGGCCGTTGAGCCAGGCCCAACTGCGATAGCGCCCGTAATCGCGTGGCGGTGCCGGATAAGCACTGCGATCAAAGGTGTTGGCCGCTTGCGGCGGTGCCGGCGGCAACGGCCGTGACTGCGCGACGTACGGGTTGCTGCCCTGGCAGGCGGCCAGCCCCAGGCAGATCAGCAATAAACCGGATTGAGCTTTCATGCGATGCTCCGATCAGATCGGCCGGCAGATCCAGTGCAAGTAACGCCCAAGCCCGGCGAAGCTTGGGTGGCGACGGTGAGCGAGCTCCATCTCCAGCAAATCCACGAGTTCGGCGCGAGCCTGGAATTCCACGGGCATGTAGTCGTGAAAAACCCGGATCCCGCTCTGGGTTTCGACCTGCCACAACCCTTCGAGTTGCGTTGCCAGCTCCCGCGGATCAAGCGGCTGCTGCGGGGTCAGGCTTTGCTTTTCACCGGCCATGGTGTTTTTGCGCATTTTCTTGAAATGGCCTTTGAGCAGGTTGCGATAAATCAGCGCATCCCGGTTGTAGAACGCCAGCGACAGCCAGCCGCCGGGGCTGGTCAGCTGATGCAGCACTGGCAGGATCGCATGGGGTTCGGCCAGCCATTCGAGTACGGCGTGGCAGATCACCAGATCGTAGGGTTCGGTGAGCTGACCGAGCAGCTCCTGCCACGGCGCCTGGATGAACGTCGCGCTCTGCCCGGCTTCGGCGAAGCGTTGACGAGCCCCTTCGAGCATCGGTTCGGCCGGTTCGGTGAAGGTCACTTGATGGCCACGCTCGGCCAGCCACAGCGACATGTGGCCCAGGCCGCCACCAATGTCCAGCACGCGCAACGGCCGGTCCGGCAACGCTTCGGCCAGGTCGGCCTGCAACACCGCCAGGCGAATCGCGCCTTTGGCGCCACCGTAGATTTTTTCGGCGAAACGGGTCGCCAACTGATCGAAATGCCGGTCGCTCATCAGCTGAACCGCCGTTCGCTGTCAGCCAGCTTGCTGCGCACCACTTCATTCATGTCCAGCCCCAACTCGCTGCACAGCAGCAACAGATACAGGACGATGTCACCGACTTCCTGCCCGGCATGCGCCAGTTTGTCCGCCGGCAACTGGCGCGACTGGTCTTCGGTCAGCCACTGGAAAATCTCCACCAGCTCGGACATTTCCACGCTGGCGGCCATGGCGAGGTTTTTCGGGCTGTGAAATTGTCGCCAGTCATTACGGTCGCGGATGGCGTGCAGGCGTTCGGTCAGTTCAACAAGGTTCATCGGGCTCTCCTGAAGGCGTATAGCTTCGGGGGGATACGCGTTGAAGGCAAGGCCCACGTAGGAGCTGCCGCAGGCTGCGATCTTTTGATCTTGCCCCTGAAAATCAACAGCCAAAGATCGCAGCCTGCGGCAGCTCCTACAGATTTTCCGTTCGGCGCGGCATTGGGCCATACTCCTGTCAGGGAACTCGGCCACCCGCGTTGTGGCCCAAGGCTCAGCTCTTTCATCAGGATGCACACATGCAGGTAGAAAGCTTTTTCGAATGGCTCGGCCAGGCACTCGGTTCGATTATCCGCTTCATCGTCGATGGCCTCAGCGGCCTGTTCAACATACTGAGCAACGCTGGCGGCAATTTTGTCGATGGCCTGGCGAAGACGCTGGGCATGGACACCTCGATCATCAGCATCCTCGCGCTGATTGTCGGCCTGATGCTGCTGTGGTCGGCGATTCGCGCGTTCATGAATGCGTCGATCATTGCCGGGATCATCTGGCTGCTGTTGGGGTTGTGGTTGTTGAGCTGGATCATCCATTAGCCCTTGTGGGAGCGAGCCTGCTCGCGAAGGCGTCAGATCAGTCAAAACTGTTCTGAATGACACACCGTTTTCGCGAG